>CABMCA010000014.1 GCA_902384525.1 uncultured archaeon | reverse complement strand
TTTGCACTGTTGCCAAATTTTGTTACTTTGCGAATGAAGAATCCTTCGATTCCTTCAATCTCAAGATGAGTCTGGGCTTGAATTTCAACTTTTTTCATTGGATATACTATGGATATCCTATAATATATTCCTATTCGAAAAAATAGTAATGATAAAAAGTTTTAGACTTATAAAATTAGTTTATATTCTTTCGGAGATACTGTGATATAGGAAAAATATATATGAATACTAATGAATACTAATGAACACAGAATTAGTAGATAACTTTATATATTATGATGTATTTATATGAATACTAATGAATACTAATGAACACAGAATTAGTAGGTATTGAGTGAAAATAACTATGAGAATCCCAGAAAAAGCACCATCTATTAAAGAGCTCAGTGGCTTGCTAAGTCATATTGATATCAAATCGTTTTTAGAGTTTAAACAATATTTAGATATCGTTAATTCAAAATATCTGCATTGGGATGAGTTGCAGATGAGATTTAAAGATGTGAACATTGACCTAAAACTGTTATGGGGTTATGCTGAGTTAACTAGGGAATTAAATAATAGACCAATTAAACTCGATGGGTTAACATTACGCTATGTTCAAACTCCACAAATTGAGAAGGAACTTCATAATTTGGATATGCGGGTTGGAGGTAAAATTGACTTTGAGTCCCAGATGCCATCAGTCGATATAAAAAGAAAATATTTAGTCAGTTCATTAATGGAAGAAGCAATAGCATCCAGCCAGTTGGAAGGGGCAGTTACGACGAGAGTAGTCGCAAAACGAATGTTAAGAGAAAGTAGGAAACCACAAACCCACTCAGAACAAATGATAGTGAATAACTATCTTACCATGATGTATATTAAAGAGAATACGAAACCGAATCAACTTTTGACATTAGAACTTATTAAGGAAATTCATAAGAAAATAACCAGAGACACCCTTGAAAATAAGGCATATGAAGGGGCTTTTAGAACAGACAATGATGTTAAAGTATTTTTAAGAGACGGAAATCAGATTATTTATGAGCCACCCGACCACGGCAAAATAATCGAACTCTTACAGCAAGTTTGCGATTTTGCTAATGCAGAGTCCATTGAATTTTATCTGCATCCTATTATCAAAGGAATAGTACTTCATTATATGATTGGATATTTACATCCATTCAATGATGGAAACGGAAGAACTGCGAGAGCGTTATTTTATTGGTATTTAATCTCACAAAAATATAATTGGTTAGAATACGTTGCAATATCTACAGCAATAAAAGGTGCGCCGAGCAAATATGTTCGTGCATATCTTTACTCTGAAACAGCCAGTAATGATATTACTTATTTTGTTAAATTTAACTTGCGAAAGCTCGATATCGCACTGAGATTTTTTGAAGAGTACATTGCAAAAAAAATGGCAGAAAATAAGAAGATTTTGGAAACAATAACAGACTCAAATCTAAACTTCCGCCAAGCAGACATTATTATTACTTTGAGCAAAAATGAGAGACCAATAACTGTACATGAAATGCAAAAACTCTATAACATAACCTATGAAACAGCAAGAATAGACCTTTTGAGCTTAGCTAAAGCAGGTTACTTACAAATGCACATGAAGGGGAAACAGTATATTTTTCTTTTAGATAAAGAAAAATGTTTAAACAAAATGCGGATTCCAGATAAAAAACAAACAACACTTTCAGAACTTAGTAAAGTTACTCCGACTTCTAATTAATAACTCCATCTCAAAATTAAGATCACCACTCGACACTTAACAGCAATTCAGACCACTCACAGACTTAACAGAACCTGAAAACAGTATGCGGGGAATGGGATTTGAACCCACGAACTCCTGCGAGACAGGATCTTAAGTCCTGCACCTTTGGCCGCTTGGTTATCCCCGCACAAGGGAAGTGACGTTAAATATCTCTTGGGTTACTTTAAACTAACGCCTATTCGGCATAATTATGTATAATCCCTTTCAATTATTGTCCATGTCATTTGTCACTTTCTCGCGAAATGTATTCATTCCTCTTACTAATATCTGCAGGAACAAATGCGGATATTGCGGATTCAGGCGCGAGATGTATCATCCTGATGCAAAACTTCTTTCACCCGGCGAAGTTAAGGATATACTTTTAAAAGGCGCGCGCGCAGGGTGCTCTGAGGCGCTTTTCACATTTGGGGAGCGTCCTGAGGAAGTTCCGGGATTCAGGGAATGGCTTTTGGAATTTGGTTATGAGAATATAATCGATTATCTTCTGGACATGTGCAAACTTTCGATCAATCTTGGCCTTTTACCTCACAGCAATCCCGGCATACTTGGAAAGCCGGGATTTGAAAAATTAAAACCATATAATGCAAGCATGGGACTGATGCTTGAGACCCTTGCCGATATCAAAGGACATGAGGGCTGCGTCGGAAAGAATCCCGGATCCCGGATAAAGACCATTGAATATGCAGGAGAACTCAAAATCCCGTTCACAACAGGGATACTCGTGGGGATAGGTGAAACATGGGAAGAACGGGTGCGCTCGATCAGTAAAATAAAAGACCTACATGAAGAATTCGGGCATATCCAGGAAGTCATAATCCAGAATTTTATCCCCAAACCGGGAACCAGAATGGCAACATGTGCTGCTCCGGGATTAGATGAGATGATACGGACGGTAAAGATGGCGCGTGAGCTACTCCCTTCGGAAATAACCATACAGGTGCCGCCCAATCTTATTCCTCCGCGGGACCTGGTGAAATGCGGCGCAGGCGATCTTGGTGGCATATCGCCGGAAACCATCGATTATATTAACCCCGAGGCGCCATGGCCGAATTATCTTGAATTACAGGCAATGGTGGATGTTCCCCTTCGCGAACGCCTGCCCATATATCCCGGATATGTAAAAAAAAGATGGTACAGTGAAGAGATCAAGGATCTATTAAGCCGTCTTTCTGATGTAGAAGGATTTCGGAAAACTTATAAGTAAGTATCTCATTAAAACTGCAAATTCTGGTGGTAATATTCAAAAATTGCAGACCAAACAGGAATTACGAAAGATTTGTGATGACAGCACAGAACGCATCGAAACAGGAAACTGTACAATTGATGATGCATTTACGCTTTTAAATAATCCGGATATTTTATTTTCCCTTGCTGACAAACTTCGGAAAAAAACCGCGGGAGATAGAGTTACCTATGTCATTAACAGGAATATAAATTTTACAAATATGTGCATCGGTACATGCAAATTCTGCGCATTCAAGAAAGAAGAAGGGTATGTCATGTCAATTTCTGAAATTCTTGAAAAGACAAGAGAAGCTGCAAAGATCAATGCTACTGAAGTATGCATCCAGGGAGGACTTCTTCCTGATTGGGATGTTTTTAATTATTGCAACATACTTGAGAATATTAAGAATGAATTCCCGGATATGCATATCCATGCTTTTTCTCCAATGGAAGTTTATCATGCTTCGCAAAATAGCAATATGAGTTATAAGGAAACAATTTCAAATTTAAAAAGATCGGGTCTTGGCTCGATGCCCGGCACAGCCGCCGAAATACTCGTTGACCGTGTAAGGGAAAAAATCTGCCCTGATAAACTTACAGCGCATGAATGGATAGATGTCATAAAGACAGCCCATAATTCAGAGATACCCACCACTGCAACAATAATGTACGGGCATATTGAGACAGTGCAGGAACGGATCGAACATATAATGTTGATAAGGGATATCCAGAAAAAAACAGGCGGTTTCACTGAATTTGTGCCGCTTCCTTTCATGCCTTTCAATAATATACTTGGAATGGGCAAAAGCGTTTCCCGGGGAATTGAAGATTTGAAACTACATGCCCTTGCCAGGGTAATTCTTTATCCATCTATAAGGAATATCCAGGCAAGCTGGGTAAAACTTGGCAGGGAACTTGCACAAAGAGCCTTGACATGCGGAGCGAACGACCTTGGCGGGACATTGATGGAAGAACAGATCTCAAAAAGCGCCGGGTCTACAAGTGGTGAGTATATGGCGCCTTCTGAGTTTGAGGGATTGATAAAACAAATGAACAGATTGCCGCAACAGAGGGATACTCTTTACAGGCATATCAATGTTGCATAAGGACTTTTGTTTTTATAGAATATATTTTTTATAAAAGACTCTAGTATAAAATTAAATTGACTTTTTTTGCTCTTACTTAAATATGATGTATATAATTATGATGAGTATATACTTATGACATTAAGTCTACCCTTATTGAGTATAATTTTTTTTTGCAGCTTTAAATTATAAATACTTTTCTTATATACAATATATTAAAACGGAAGATTTATATTTAATGACTACATTTAAAGACAAGGTGAAATGTTATGAAAAGTCTTTCAGTTAATGTTCTTGACAAAGCGGATGAAGAATTTGCAGATACACTTATTGAGCTGGGATTAAAAAGAAATGTTGCAAAAGTACTTACTTATTTGAAAAACGTTAAGGATGTAACTTCCAGGGATCTTGAAATGGGCTCCGATCTTAGACAGCCCGAGGTCAGCATAGCTATGCGCGAGCTTGAAGAACTGGGCTGGATAGCAGAAAGAGAAGAGAAAAAACCTGGAAAAGGCAGACCATATAAGATATATCAACTAAAAACAGATATTGAAGCCATCATTGAACATCTTGAAACACAGAAGAAAAAAGAATCACAGGCAATGATGGCAAGCATAAAGCGCTTGAAGGAATTGACTAAATAAAAATCCCCATTTGGGGAATTATTTTCTTTTTTAATAATTTTAAAGTTTGAAAGGCATAAGAGCTATCTTTTGAGTGGATAATCAAGAATATCCATGCATTACCATATAATCCTGACCAAAGAATGCAACCTCAAATGCGAATATTGTGGAGGAGGAAGCGATTCATTACCCAGGGAGATCCAATACTCAATAGATGAACTTAAAAAGTTCATTTCTCCTGATGAAAAACCAATACTTGAATTCTATGGGGGAGAGCCTCTCCTTCGCATTGGAACTATTGAACAGGTCATGGATTCATTGCCTGCAAGATTTGTTATCCAGACTAATGGTCTTCTCCTTAATAAACTAAAATCTCATTATTTAAAAAAGTTCCACTCGATCCTGGTATCAATAGATGGGACAAAAAATGTGACAGACAGGGCGCGTGGGATAGGAGTCTATGACAGGATCATGGATAATATAAAGCTGATCAGGCAAAGGGAATTTGCAGGAGACCTTGTCGCCAGGATGACTGTGGCTCAGGGGACTGATATTTATGAAAATGTCATGCACCTTCTTATTCAGCCGGGTTTTGACCATGTTCACTGGCAGCTTGATTTTGAAATGTTCTGGGAAGCATGGGAACATACAGTGCCCGGCCTTCCGGAGTGGATCGAATCTTATAATTCCGGGATATCTTCACTTATTAAATGGTGGATCTCCGAGATGGAGCGAACGGGTTATGTTTCCGGGATCGTACCATTTATCGGTGTAATGAATTCTCTTCTTAATGGTACGGACTCACACCTTCGATGCGGTTCCGGAACAGATTTTTTTACAATAATGCCGGATGGCAGGATTTCTGCCTGTCCGGTTTCAATTGATTTTGATTTTTCAGTCATAGGATCAATATACGATGATGTCCCGTCATCTCTTCCTGGTAAAGCAGAAGTTGGTGAGCCCTGCACATCATGCGATATTTTTCGGATTTGCGCAGGTAGATGCCTTTTTGTTAACCGGTCGCAGCAACTGCTAAGAGAAAACGGATATGAAATGATATGCAGCACCGTCCGATACCTGGTAAAGGAATTACAGGAGGCTTTGCCGCAAATTCAAGAGCTTATTTATGCTGGAATTATTGAAAAATCGGATTTTGATTATCCTGAATTCAATAATGGGTGCGAGATCATACCCTGATAAGCACATAATTACAGAAAAACAGACGCTGTAATATATGCTACTGCCAGATAGCGAAGGAATTTACCTGTAAATACAAGAACCGAAAAAATCTTGAAATTCTGGCGCAATAATCCGCCAACCACTGTAATTACATCTCCTATGAAAGGAAGCCATGTAAATAACAATACAAATGAGCCATATTTAGTGAAAATTTTTTCTCCCTTTTCAAGTTCTTTCGGATCAAACCTCAGGTATTTTTCGACAAGTATTCTTCCCTTAAAACCGATGTAATAGCTTGTACAGGCTCCAAGAAAGTTACCAACTGATGCTACCAATACCAATGCAGGTATGTTGAATTTCTTCTGGACAAGATAAATCAGGATACCTTCGCTTCCGAAAGGAAGAATGGTCGATGCCAGGAAACTTGCCAGGAAAAGACCCTGATAACCATAATTAAGCAGCATGCTTTCAAAGGATTCAAACATAGGCTGGAATATACCCGCAGGATATAAAAAACATGGTATTTAATTAAAGATAAATACTCTTATGTTGTTCAATCTTCTATAATAGGGAGGACTTGATCTGGAAGTCGAAGAAATAATCCGTTTATTGAATGAAGATTTCACAAGGGAAATTGAAGCTACATTGATCTATACCAGGAATGCTTTTATAATGTCAAAATGTGACCCCAGCAGGGTGACCGAAGCAATAGCGGTTGATGAAATGAGGCATATGAACTGGCTTGCCGAACTGATAGGAAAGCGAGGCGGGAAGCCCAGTATGGAACATAAAGAGCTTGATTTTGGCGGGGATGACCTGTACGGCCAGCTCAAAAAACAGGTAGCCCTTGAGACAGAAACTATTGAAATATACAAACATCAGATTGAAAGTATTGATGATCAGGAAGTTATTGGCGTGTTAAAGCATATACTTGATGAAGAAAAAAGGCACAGGAAAGAGTTCAGGATGAGACTTGAAAAGATCAGTCAATAATTTCCAATACAACGATTATTCATGGATACCTTAAATGGTTTTGAGGAACTTTCAGTTGATAAAGAGCATTCCCAGGTCAAAGTTCCCATGGGGCTTGTTGAATTGGTTTTTAATGCCAGGTATTTCATAAAAGGTGGGGAGATCGGGTATTGCGGGTTGTTGATAAATAGCATCAAAGGAAGAGGTTTAACCGGGAGGCTTGCGGCTGCGGCTGCAAAGAAATATATCGGAAGAACGATTTTTTGTTTTATATCGAAGACTTGTGAAGGAAAAAAACTGATCACAGTTCCTGCATTATTTGAAAAGGAACCGGCATTTGATGAGAAACTCGATTTGAGTGACCTGATCATAAATGCCTACTATCATAACGATTTTAAAAGAAGTGTGGAGGAAGTGCATACAGAGCATCTGACCGCATCAACAGGAAAACAAATATTAAATGACAGAGACGATCTTAAGAAAAGCCTGCTCGAACTTCCAGGAAAAGGTATTGAAATATTGAAATCGTATAGATGATAACCATAAACTTATTAAATATTCAACTCTATTGAAATTTAGTAAATGGTTCAAGAAAAGGTTGCAAGAGATATGATAGCAAAGATCGATCTGGAAAAAATATGGGGTGCCCCGATCGTGACTGAGCTCACACCGTTCACGGTGTTCTACCCTGCCGAGAACTATCACCAGGAATACCTCCGGCGAAACTCCGATCAGATGTACTGTCGGGAGATCAATTAAAAGAGGGTGACGATCATAGAAAAAACTAATGGCAGGAAAATGCCTGTATTGTTCATAGGTCATGGTTCACCCATGAACATGATTTTAAAAAACGACTTTACGAGCAGTCTTATAAAATTAGGAAAAAATTTGCCAAAACCACGAGCCATACTGGTCATTTCAGCGCACTGGCTAACAAATGGGACATACGTCACATGTATGGAGAAACCAAAGACAATTCATGATTTTTATGGATTTCCCGAAGAATTATATGAAATAGAATATCCATGCCCGGGTTGTGCAGATGGCGCAAGGTATTTGATAAGATCAGTACAAAAAACCCGGATCAAATGTAACAATGAATGGGGATTAGACCATGCTTCATGGGCAATTTTAAAGCACATATATCCCGGAGCGGATATTCCGGTTTTTGAGATGAGCCTTGATTATACATTTAATGAATGGCATCCAAAACCGGTACAATATCATTATGATCTGGCGTCAGAGCTTGCTTTTTTGAGGGAAAAAGGAGTTCTTATCATAGGTAGTGGCAATATTGTTCATAACCTTGGAATTCTTGATTTTCGAAATATTGATGCAACACCTTTTGATTGGGCTTTAGAATTCGATCAAGAAGCAAAATCAGATATTATAAATATGAACCACGAAAAACTCATTGAATATCAAAATATAAATGGTTCATACCTGGCAGTCCCAACACTTGACCATTATTTACCAATGATATATGTATTAGGTTTACAAGAAGAAAATGACCCATTAAAATTTACTTATGAAGGATTTCAATATGGTTCAATTTCCATGAGATGCTTCCAGATCGGATAAGAAAGCAGAGCTGGCTTTCACAGGTATATAGCTCCACTCGCCTGGGATTTCATTTTAACCTTCTGAGGTACTTCTAACCACGGAATCATTTCTTTAGCCTCTTGTATTGGAGCTTCCAGTTGCAGAGTTAATTCTTTAGCTTTTTGTAAAAATACCTTTCCTTTATCTGTTGTAATATATTTGTCAGATTTGTTCTCAAGGAGCTCTTGTTTTTCCAACAGGTTAAGATATTTCCCTGCCAGCGTGAAATTAATATTTGACCTATAAACAATAGCCGTTTTGTTTACCCCGTTTTTCGCTACATCCAATATTTTAACAACAATATCGATTCTGCTTCGCCTCATTTTTTCACCATCCATATTTATTCCTACACTACACCGTTTTTAGTTATGAGTATGATTATGCTCATAGTAAATATATCTTTCTGTTTTTTTTGAATTAATTGGAAAAAAAATCAGTATAGGAAAAAATATTATTTCCTTAAAGACAGCTCTTTTAAGAGTTCTTCTTTTGAAACTCTCCCAACAAACACAACATCCTCATCGATAGCTACTGTTGGCACTGACATAATATTTAGTTCGGATGCCTTTTGCTTTCCTTCAGGGTAGGATATGTTAATTTCTTTGAATTTCATGGTTTTTGGAAGCGTTTCCATTAAAAGAGCCCTGACTTGATGGCAGGTTGAGCAGGTGTCGGAATAATAAAGTTCAACTGTAGTCATTTACATCCTTTAAGCATTTTTATCTAATAAATAATTTGTTCATAAGGCAAAATTAGCAACAACGACAGACCGTTTTAAAAATGATCTTCCGTTGTTGATTGCTAGTTTAATATTCTTTCTATTGGATTGCTTCCTCCTCCAGTGGCCTATGATTTATTCTCCCCAAGCTTATTTCTTATCCTCTTTCTTGTCATCCTCTTTCTTATCATTCTTCCCTATAACCACTAAGGGTCGCATCATATCGTGCTCTTCGTGCTCCAGGATATGGCAATGCCAGACGTATTCGTTCCCACCTGTGCGCGGACTTGCAGGAACATCGAAGGGAACCTTGGGCAAGTTGAACTTCATGATGACAGTCGTGACCTCACCCGGATTCATCTTGACTGTTTCCTTCCATCCCAGTTCGGTTGGATCAGGGCCACGGGCATTCCCAAAGTAGGTCGGCACGCCATCATGGTAATGGTATTGACCGAGGGGATCGGCCGGGTCTACAAACGACTGTCGTGCGAGGAGTTGAACATTCACCAGATGGAAGTGCATGGGGTGCGTATCGCCAGTGAGATTGGCGATCTGCCAGACCTCGACTGCACCATTAATCACGTTCTCCGTAATGGTGTCAGTATACGCTCGGGCATAATTGTTAGGAGCGTCTGGAGTTGACGGGTCCATCGAGAATCCAGATGGCAATGGTACTGTCGTATTTGTTCCCAGCATCTGGATCAGTCGGCCGTATTCATCGAACACTTCGTTCAAGGTTAACTCGCGGACAACTGTAGCTATGGACGGGATATTTACATTACCAGTTATTGGATCGATCACAGGAGTATTCAGTGGCACCAGGAACTTATCGATTAAGGAATCCGGGTTGAGCGCGAGAGGTGTTGTTGAATTAATACTGAGCTTCTTGTCTGCGGTCCCTGTGATTGCAGTTGCGACTTCGAACCGCATAATCGTCCTTGTGTTAAGCCCTGTAGATGATATATCCTGATAGTCATTGAGCGCATCGCCTCCCGGGAACGGTGCTGGCGCGTCGTTATAGAGGAGGAGTTTTTTCCCTGCAAATGCGCTAAAGTCTACGATGATGTCCCAGCGTTCCGCAGGAGCAGTGATGAGACTTCCTCCGGGATTCGCGGGATCCACTGTAGTATTGAAGGGGGGATCCACAAATATCATCTGCGAATGCTTAACAAGCACAGGCTTTGCCAGGAAGCCACCTTCTGCTCCGATGACGAGGAAGTCGGGACCTGGCTTGCTGAAATCCGGCTGTCCAGAACCTGGAGCAATCTCCTCATACAGCTGCAGATTCAGGAAGCGTGCCTGGCAGGCGTTAAGAATACGCAGACGATAGCGGCGCGGTTCCACCGGTGCGAAGGGGTGGACCACACCATTGACCAGCATTGTGTCGCCGAACATTTCCGGGATAGCGGAGATAGTGGGCTGAGTTGATCCAGGTGCGCTGCTCCACCGAGCTGCTTCATAATCGTGCGGGTACCACAGACTACCAGGGGTTAACAAGCCTGTCCATGTGGGGTCTTTCGAAACAATATCCGTCCCTACAAAGATTTTATCCTGGAAGACGAGAGGAATCTCGCGTCCGCCATTTTCGATGAAATCGGGCAAACCCCGGCGTCGCAATCCTTTCTCAAAGCTATCGCGAATTATGTAGGCGGAGGCAATTCCGGAATATGCGTTAAGACGAGTGATGCCAACCGCGTGGTCATGGTACCACATCAAGCGTGCGCTCTGACGATTGGGGTAATAAACCTCGGCTTGGCCTGGTTGGAGTTCTTTGTTAATGGCTTTGTAGATGTTCGATGAACCGGTACCCACGCTTGTTCCGTAGTTACCGCTAGTGGTATTGTTAAACCAGGAGAAAGGTCCACCATCGCTGATCCACGGTACCTCACCTCCATGCAGGTGCGTAGCCACGCGATTATGTCCCAGATTCGCTCCCATGATGGTGTCGTCCACAGGAAGGGGATGGTCACCAGTCAGGTTGTTCTGGAATGTAATCTGCACCGGTATGCCCCTTTCCGCCACGATGATGCCCCCGAGGTGTCTCTGGGGCGGAGTTCCACCCAGATTCGCCCGTGAATGGTAGCCACGCAGAGCCGTTTTAAATGTTGGATCGGGAGAATACAAGGTATCCTGATATTGATTGATGTCAATTGTATAGTGCTGGGCCACTTTGTCATCCCATGATCGCTTCCCATCCGGTATTGCCACCGGAATGCCATTGGGATCAATCGGGTAGACGCCGCGCAGGGGTTGGGCGAACTTTTGCAGCCCGCTACTATTGTAGAATGCAGCAGCTGGCTGAGTTATGTCGAAGTCTATGATTCTCCCCAATGCTAGAGCAGCCGCTGTCGCGCTTGCCATCTGAACGAATCTTCGCCTGCTCATTCGCATTATGGCGTCCTTCTTCATATCATTCTTACCGATGTCTTCGGGATTCGTGACACCACTCCCTTTTTTGATTTCCTCTTTTTCAGACATATTTTACCTCCATTCGAACTCTTTTTATTTGGCAAAAGATGAGGGAATTTATGCCCTGAAGTATCTTATATATTCCACTCTTTAAAATGATTTAATGATTGCAACAACTCCTACATCCTTTCCTAGTTAGGAACATCATCATTAATAATATAAATAAATATCTCATCTTTAAGAATATTTTTTGATGATTATTATGATGATTATCTGATAGAAATCCGAATTAAATATAAATGGGGTCGCTGAGATTTGAACTCAGGTCTCATGCACCCCAAGCATGAAGGATTGACCAGGCTACCCTACGACCCCGCAGGTGCATGGCCTTAGATATCCTCAAGAGTATTTTATTCTTTCCTATAAACTTTCGGATTCCTGTATATCCGGATTAATTTGAAGGCTGATATCAAGCCAGTTCGATGAATGTGTTAGCGCTCCGATCGAAATAACATCAATCGTTGTCCTTCCATACTTATCCACGTTTTCAATGGTTATGCCTCCTGATGCTTCAAGTGTGATATTATCCCTGAGCCCTTTTTCCTCAAGTATTTTTACCGCCTTTTGAATTTCCTTCACTGTCATGTTATCGAACATTATGATATCCACACCCATTTTTGCCGCACGGACTGCATCATCTACTGTTTCCACTTCAACTTCTATTTTCTTCGTGAAACTTGCTGCTTTTTTAGCAGCCGTTATGGCTTTTTCAAGCCCGATCACAGCAATATGGTTATCTTTTATCATGATAGCATCTGAAAGATTATACCTGTGAGGATCTCCGCCCCCCGCAACTATTGCTTTTTTTTCAAATTTCCGGAATCCGGGTGTTGTTTTCCTGGTACCTGCGATCCTTGGCCCGCCAGCTCTTTCCATATACTCACGCGTAAGGGTTGCGATACCACTCATTCTTCCCAGAAAATTCAATGCAAGCCTTTCTGCCCTGAGTATTGATCTTGCCCCGCCATCTAGGCTGAAAATTATATCTTTTTCTTTTACCATATCCCCATCCTGGAAATCCGTAGCCGAAAAAACTTCAAAATATTCAAAGATCTGCGTGGCTTCAGATAATCCTGCAACAATACCGAATTCCTTAGCGATAACTTCTGCGTTGACCCTGCAATCCGGAATTATATTGCATGAAATATCATCATAGCCGATATCTTCTTCAACAAAACGTTCCAGTTCAGTTAATAGCATAATCAAATCCCTCTAATTAATTATCCAGAGATGACTTATAGGCTACTGTTAAATTATCAGGAAACATATCAGGAAATATATGCTTAAAATAGGAGTTATCGGCTGCGGTGCAATAGGCGCCAGGATATGTAAGGCTATAGACACCGGGAATATAAATGCACAGCTTGTAGCAATTTATGACAGGAGCAGTGAACATTGTGAGAATTTGTTCGGGTCACTTGAAAATAAACCTGTGATCGCCCAACCTCTGGAATTAATATCAAAAGCAGATATAGTCGTGGAATGCGCTTCCCAGGCCGCAGTGAGAGAACTTGGGCTTTCGGTCCTGGAACGGGGAAAAGACCTCATGGTTATGAGTGTAGGCGCTCTCATGGACCCGGATTTGTTGAAAGAATTCATTTTGGCTGCCAGGAAAAATGATTGCAGGATTTATGTGCCTTCAGGAGCCATAGCCGGGATCGACGGTTTAAAATCAGCGTCAATAGCGACAATAGATAAAGTTATTCTTTCAACCACAAAAAACCCGAAAGGATTAAGTGGCGCACCTTTTATCGTTGAAAACAATATTGATCTTAGTTCTTTTTACGAAAAGACCCTGATATTTCAAGGAAATGCAAAGGAAGCAGTCAGGTCATTCCCGGCAAATGTCAATGTAGCCGCCTCATTGAGCCTTGCAGGGATCGGGGCTGAAAAAACACATGTGAAAGTTTTTGTTGATCCTGAAGCTTCAAGGAACCTTCATGAAATTACAGTTATCGGGGATTTTGGAATGTTCACATCCCGCATAGAAAATGTCCCGTCATCTGACAATCCAAGGACAAGTCTTCTGGCAGCGCTATCTGCAATCGCAACTTTGAAAAAGATAACGGAACCATTACAGATAGGGACTTAAAATGACGTATGAAGGTGTTTTTTCAATAATTTCTCAAATTAAAAAAAAAATAATTTATATTGTCGCTGTTTTCGGAGCAGGAGCGCTCCTGTCTTTTTCATATATGGGAGAGGTAATTAAGAAAATAGAAACGGATATGTTCTGGCGTTTGAACATTCCGGACAGACCGGATTCTGCTAAACAATTGATTGAAATTTCCAATGAAATTGCATCGATATCAAAAAGGCTTGCTGATAATAATTCTATTATTTCGGGGAATAATTCCATAATTGCCCAGAACCTTACAAGGGTCTCCAATGATATTTTGAACATTTCCCAGAACCTGTATTTATATAAACCGAATATTATTTACCTGACACCGATGGAAGTAATTATGCTTGAATTCAAGATGTCCCTTATATTCGGTGTTCTGGTAGTCTCTCCTCTCATACTGTATTACGTCTACAGGGGAGCAAAAGGCAGGCTAACCAACCTCCCATTTATACGTGAAAAAAAATTACTTATTGTTTTAACAATAACTGCTTCAATAGCTTTGTTCCTGATTGGCGCAGGATATGCATATTTTTATATGCTACCATTTTTCCTGAGTTTCCTTTATCAGGACGCCATGAACCTGGGGATAAACGCGACTTTTTCAATTTATGAATTCATTTCTTTTATTGTAATGACCACAGTAATCCTTGGAATTGCTTTTGAATTACCCGTGATATTGACTTTTCTTGTCCATCTTGGGGTTACATCCAGGAAGACGCTTTCTCATTACAGGAGGCATGCATACATCATACTTCTGATAATCGCAGCCTGGGTCACACCCGACCCCACCATGTTCACCCAGGTCATGGTCGCGCTGCCGTTTATAATATTGTATGAAGCAAGCCTGGTAGTAATGAGATTAACAGGAAAATGAGTTTTATAATTTCAAGTTTGGGGCATGCCCAAAACTTATTTATTCTACATAAACGTATTTTATCATATGAAAGATATTGATGGTTTTGAATTAAGCCCGAAGAAAGGCGAATATTTGAAGTACATACTGGAAAAGGATGGTATCGTACATACGACTGATATCTCGGAGCATTTTAAACTTGATCCTTCGACTATAACTAAGACCATCCAGGAGATGTCATCAACCGACCTTATCGAGCATATTCCGTACAGGGGAGTCAGATTGACTCCAAAGGGCAGGGAGTTTGCTGAATTTCTGGTCAGGCGGCACAGGATCATAGAATTAATGCTTTCGCATTATGGCCTTACAGCACAGGAAGCTTGCGGCGAGGCTTTGAAGTTCGAAGGGCTCGTATCCAAGGATGTGGTCGATAAGATATGCAATTCACTGGGGCATCCGAACGTGGGAATCTGCGGCAGGATCAAACACGATACATGCTGCTGCTGTCCTGATGATAATCATTGGGGCATTATCGGATGAGCGAACTATCCCCCCATATACCAGACCTTGACCTTATCACATTTTACAGTGAAAAGGGCACTACATTGTTCTCCAGGATCAGCCCATGGACAAAAGGGTTAATGCTTGTGCTTATTATACTTTTTGTTTCGCTCGATAAAAGTCTCATATTAGCCATGTGTCTTTACCTGATAGTTTTAGCATTATACTTTTTATCGGGCCTGCCTATTAAAAAATTGTTCCAATGGTATACGATGCCCTTTATATTTGTTCTATCGCTGGTTCTAATATTAATTTGGAACGAGCCGGGAAAGCCAATATTTTCCTTGGATGTGCCATACCTTCCCCTCACCATCACAGATAATGGGCTGCTATTGCTACTTACACTTCTGTTTAAATCGCTCGCATCGGTAACATATTCATTATTTTTCCTTATGACCACCAGGTACAATTATTTCTCAGCCATGATATACCGTGTATTTCCTTCTCCGATTGACCAGGTATTTCTCATGTCGTACAGATTTATTTTTATCACTTTGAAGATGGTCGAATCCATGATTAAAGCTCTCAGGTCAAGGGGAGGAGGGCTTCTAAAAAGCGCGCGCAGGCAGAGTAAGATGTTTGCCGAAGTGTTTGCGCTGACTATGATACGGTCGTACGATAGGGCAGACAGAATCAATAAGGCCATGGAAGCAAGAGGATTTAATGGAAGATATGTAGCAGCGACCAGGATACCGAGAATAGGCATCGGTGAATACTTCACCATGCTAATGGCTACGATCCTGATGATATATCTCATATGGTTCGCTAAATTGCCGTTTTAAGGAGTGATCGGATTGATAATTTCACAAAAAATGAAAAATGAACATGTATGTAATATTTGTACGGCCGATGCGAACGAGCTTATTCATGTAGATTGTGCGAGCCACATATATCCTGACGGAAGTTTGGGCATTCATGGAATGTGTTTCAGGGTACTTGAAAAAGAGATAGTGGCTTTATGCGGCCCTAATGGATCTGGCAAGTCCACGCTCATCGAACATTTGAACGGATTGCTCCGGCCGACCAGCGGTAGCATCACAGTCATGGGTAAAAAGCTCGATCTGAGTCACATAAATATCTGGAGAGATGTTGGCGTAGTATTCCAGAGATCTGATGATCAGCTGTTTGCGCCTACAGTATTAGATGACGTTATGTTTGGTCCCATAAACATGGGAATAACAATCGAACAGGATAGGATGGAAGCTATAAGAGCATTAAAAGCAGTCGGTGCCGAAAACCTGTTAGATAAAATGCCAAGCTACCTGAGCGGTGGTCAAAAAAGACTGGTTTGTATTGCCGGAGTTCTTGCCATGAGGCCAAAGGTAATCGCGATGGATGAACCCACATCTGACCTTGATCCAGTACATGCCGAAATGGTTGAGAATATCATCCTTAACTTAAAAAATAACCACGGAATCAGCATCGTTATAGCAACCCATGACCTTGATATGGCAGCTAGGATATCAGACCGCGTTTGCATTGTGAAGGATGGCTCCATTATCGCAGAGGGCAGGCCTTCATCTATATTCTATGATAAAAATCTTATAGAAAAGTCGGGACTACGGCAGCCAAACGTCGTACAAATATACGAGGGAATAAAAAAGAACCTGGGCATTTCTATGGAAAATTACCCGATAACTGCCGATGAACTGATCAAAACCATAGCTTCAATGATAAGGTAAAATTAAAAGATAAAATTCTTTTGGGTTATAAAGTTTGGGGCATACCCAAACATTTATAATTGTTGAGGTAGTTTCTCTGCTTGAGAGGTAACATGGCACATATACATCTCCCGGATGGAGCATTTTCTATACAATGGATTATTACATGGTGGATTTTAGCCCTCATAATTTTAGGCTTATGCCTGTATTGGCTGAAGAAAGTTAAGAAAATAGATAATAGAACAATAACGCTGGCTTCGATGTTAACGTCCGCCTCATTTGCGATATTCCAGGTCAGCATACCCCTGTTCGGAGGTGTACATATGAACCTGACCTCCCTTATTGGTATACTTACCGGGCCAGCGATTGGCGGCATCATTGTGCTCATCGTAAACATATTATCGGCCGCGATCGGTCATGGCGGATGGGGCATGATTGGAGCGAACTTACTCGTAAGCATGACCGAAGTTACAGTTTCATACAGCATATACAAGGCTCTTGGAAAGTTCAATCTCGATACGTTCTTTAAAGCAGGCATTGGAACGATAATAGGACTCCTTTTCGGCAATATTGCGATGATATTGATAATTCTCATATCGGGCATACAGGGCGTCAGTCAGCCGATTACGCTCTATGACCTCTCACTAATCGCTGCCGTCAACATGGGCGTTGCAATCATAGAAGCCTTTATCACGGGATATGTGGTCTCGTATATTATGAGGGTCAGGCCTGACATTTTCAGGAGGTGATGCCAGTTGCAGCTACAGCAAATTAATAGAAAGGGGATCATTATATTCGGGGCTATCGTGCTCATATTTGTGGCATTGAGCCTTTTCATCTATAGTATAACAGGAGATAAAGGGATAGAAGAGCGCTTTTCAGACGCAGTAGGACTGCCGGGCGAGTCTGGAGAAGAAGGGTATAACGGGATTTTCGGCTTCGTACTCGAGGGTAACCATCTATCCTTTATAATCATATTAGCTCTGGTCATTACCATAACAGTATTAATATATATAAAATATAAAGTATGAACAATAATGGAGTTGTTCTCCAGTATCATAGAGTTTACACGATCAAAAAAAGAGAATTTTTTTGCCAGGCTTCTTAAACTTCCGCTTTCTGAAAAAGAGATGAAGAAAATAAAAAGTCTCCAGGGCGATTGGGGCGTCATTACGACTGAAAAAGAGATCGATATGGTAGTTTATGGGGCTGAAAAATGAGTGTTTTCATAGATACCGGGATATTCATCGCATATGTTAACAAGAGGGACGAGCGTCATATCCCGGCCACTCATATTGTTGAAGAAATCCTGACAAATAAATATGGTGCGGCATTTACCTCAGACCAGTAAAGCGATAAGAGTCAGGGATCTGATACTCGGAAATGGAGACAAAGATATTGTGCGGTTTATTAATCTCATTTTTGTGGATGAGGATATACTGGAGAAAAGCTGGAACAGTTTTGTGAAATATGCAGATAAAAAGTTGAGTTTTACGGATTGTTCCACGATAGAGTTAATGAAAAATCAGGGGTATTCAGCATCTTGCGAGTTTTGGTGGCGGGTTTGATGGGATAATAGAGAGGATCAGGTAATGATTTTACCTGTGTCTGCTCTTGATTTGCGTTTATTAAAATCCATGCGCTGCGTATGGCGCTATCATCACGAACACAAAAGACAAAAGGATCAATACTGCAAATACCAGCACGATCGCGTTGGATATCCTTTCCACTTTCTCGCCATCTCCGAACACCTTTGACAGGAATGAAGTCATGACATCGCGGAACACATGCCCGCCATCAAGAGGTACTGCTGGAAGGCAGTTAAATAGGCCGGCATAGAAATTCATCCATCCGATCCACAACAGGGTATTTAACATCCAGAACACAACTACACCGAACACTGCTACCCAGCCTGTGGGCTCATAAAAATTCATTAGCATGCCACTAAAGCCGGGGAATCCCTCACCGGCAAAGCCAAATATTGGAAGGCCAAATATAATTACCCATCCATATATCCCGGTCATTAACGATGGGATACTCTTCAACATATTAAGATATGTTTTTGCCTGGAATTCACCTATCCCCATCCCGATGGAATAACTTACTGCTCCCTGTTCAGGAGAATAGGATACACCAAGGAAACCTTTATTGGTATTCACATGGGAGGGATTTTTTCCAAGTTCAACACCTTTGAACACTTCAGTTGAAGCATTAAGAGAGCTGTTACTTAATAGATATATATCGATTTTCTGCCCCTCTTTTGTGGAATTCATGAAATTGATGAAATCTTTGAGCTCTTTGATCTCAGTATCATCTATTCTGGTTATTATCATGTCTTCCTTTATTCCAGCAGTCTGGGCAGCCGAGCCTTCTGTTACGGTCAATACCTTTACGCCTGCAAGTGTAACATTTTTCCCGGAAGCTATCAGATTTATTTCTTTTGGTACACCGTTCTCAACCAGATTCAATTTTACATTGCTGCCGGGTGTGATCGTACTGGCATATGAAAGAAAATCGGATGCATTATCGACTTTAATATCATTTATTCCTGTCAATATCATGCTCTGGTTAACGCCAGCAAGTTGTGCAGGAGAGCCAGGGATAACCGTTGTGACCATTACGTCTCCCACTGTTGAAATAGAGCCAAGTAATGTGAAAAACAGGAAAAAAGCAATAATTGCTGTGACAAAATTAGCCATTACTCCTGCCGTAAGCACTCGCACGCGCTCGCTGCGGGTGGCTATTCGCTTTGGTTCAGCAGGTTCTTCTGTTGCGGGTACACCTGCCCGGGATTCTTCAGCCGGGGATTCTTTTTCTATATCGGTTCTGTCTTCCTTTTTCCCCAGCAACTGTTCTTCGTCAGGTTCCGCAAAACCACCCACAGGGACAAGAGCCAGCAATATTCCCATGGATTTTACCTTGATACCTTCCACTTTGCAAAGGATTGCATGGGAAAACTCATGTACCATGAGCGTTACGATCAATGCAATTGCCCCCCAGTACAATGGGATATATTCATTAATTCCGGGGATGAGGAAAATATTGCGGGGTTCGTTGAATTTGGTGGGCTGGGGCACTGTCTGCGTCTGGAATGATGTTATCAGTGAGTAGTCGATGAACAGTATCAGTAGAAACATTATCAGCATACCGAGAAGCATAGCAGGCAGCCCGATATTGGCAAATGTTCTCCAGAATGTTTTATGAACTGCAAGCCTGTCAAGAAATTCCTGTCCTTTCGTTGTGCGGATCATCAGTAATGGTCCATAAGCAGTTATATTATATTTTGCCAGTATCCCGCGCCTGTTAAGGATCACGACAATGAGCCAGTAGAATAAGAACAGTGGCAATAAAAGATCTGTGTAGTTCAAAAATTTGTCTCCGGGAGTATTATCAGTAAATTATTAAACTCATTATACATATTAAGCTTTGGGTGACTTAATGTTTTCAATAATATATATAACCGCCGGGGATATGGCAGAAGCGAGGATGATCGGTCGCAAACTTGTCGAGGAGCGCCTTGCTGCCTGCGCAAATATTTTCCCTATCACTTCCATTTTCAGATGGAAAGAGAGCATAGATGAAGCAAACGAATTCGGGATAATCGTAAAAACAAGATCAGATAAAGTAAAGGAAATCGAGAAGAGAGTAAAAGATATCCACAGTTATGAAGTTCCATGTGTCGTGTCGTTCAAGATCGAGGAAGGTTTGACAGATTACCTTAATTGGATAGATGAGTCGGTGGAGGATTAATATGAAGTTATTCTGGAGCGTTGGTTTTTATATATATTTAATATTCTAACATCGAACCAGATAGGTATATTAATATCGGAAATTATGTTATGATGGGGAATTTAAATGAGAATGCTCATAATTTCAAATCGGCTGCCTTTCACTGTTGTTGAAAAAGAAGGTATGTTCGAATTTAAGGAAAGCGTAGGCGGCATGGTGTCAGGTCTTTCAGCATATATTGATTCAATGAAAACCTCATCGTTTATAGAGTTAAAATATATCTGGATCGGATGGCCCGGGATAACAGTTGAAGATATAAAACAGAAAGAACAATTAAAATTAAAAGCGCTTTCTGATTTCAATGCATATCCTATTTTTCTTTCCGAAGAAATCATGGATAAATTCTACCATGGATTCTGCAATAAAACTATCTGGCCGCTATTTCACTATTTTCCTTTTTATACCGTATATGATGAGGATTCATGGAGATCTTACAAGTATGTAAACGAAATGTTCTGCGAAGCTATTATGGAAATCATAAAACCTGATGATATCGTCTGGGTTCATGATTATCATCTCATGCTTCTTCCTGGACTCCTGAAAAAAAGGTCCCCTGAAAATCCGGTTGGATTTTTTCTCCATATCCCTTTTCCTTCGTTTGAAATATTCAGGATGTTGCCCAAAAAATGGCAGAAGGAATTACTGGAAGGGATACTGGGAGCTGATCTGGCCGGATTCCATACGCATGAATATACCCAATATTTCTTAAGATGTGTTCTGCGCATATTGGGTCATGAGCACAATATGGGCAAGATTATCACGAAGAACAAGATCGTAAGAGCTGATACATATCCCATGGGTATTGATTTCCCGAAATTCAATAATCATACAAACAATGTGCAGGTTCAGAAAGAAGAAGATACATTCGACAGGACGCTTGCAAACTACAGAATAATTCTTTCTATTGACAGATTGGATTATACTAAAGGTATTATCAACCGTCTTCGCAGCTATGAAATTTTCCTTGAAAGATATAAACAATGGCATAAAAAATTAATACTTCTATTAATAGTTGTTCCTTCACGCATAGGAGTAGAACACTATCAGCAGAATAAAAAAGAAATAGACGAACTTGTCGGCAGGATAAATGGAACGTTCGGCAGCATCGACTGGACGCCAATATCCTACCAGTACAGGTTCCTGCCATTCGGCTCTCTTATTGCCCTTTATAAAAGAAGCGACATTGCATTGATTACGCCTTTAAGAGATGGTATGAATCTCGTATCAAAAGAATATATTGCAGCAAGAACCGATAAGACAGGTGTTCTTATACTGAGTGAAATGGCAGGTGCTTCAAAAGAACTCGGAGAAGCCATCATCATAAATCCCAATAATACGGAAGAGATAACTGAAGCATTAAAAGAGGCGCTGGAAATGCCTCAGGAAGAGCAGATCAGGAAGAACCATATCATGCAGGAAAGGCTTAAATGTTATGATGTTGTGAAATGGGCGCATGATTTCCTTCATGATCTGATTTCCGTAGGTGAGGAACAAAAAAGATTCGATGCAAGATTATTAAATCGTAAAGTCAAAGAAGAAATGAAAGTAGATTTCAATAAAGCCAGAAGGAGGCTTATTTTATTGGATTATGATGGAACACTTGTTCCTTTTGTTCCAAGCCCTGAGATGGCAGTACCGAACCAGGACACTCTGAATATTCTTATGAGTTATTTAAAAGATATGCGAAATGAAATTGTTCTGTTAAGCGGCCGGGACAAAGATACGCTTGAGCGATGGTTTGAATTGCCGAATATAAACATTGTGGCCGAACATGGGATATTGATCAAGGAAAAAAATTGTGATTGGAGCATAGCTAAACAATTGAATGATCAATGGAAAACCAGGATACTTCCTTTACTCAGGCTATATGTGGACAGGGTCCCCGGATCCTTCATAGAGGAAAAAGGTTTTTCTATTACATGGCATTATCGCAAAGCTGACCCTGAACAGAGTTCTCAGCAAGCAAAAGACCTGATGGATACTCTGGTAAATCTTACTGCAAATATTGATGTTCAGGTAATGCAGGGTAATAAAGTTGTGGAAATCCGCAACGCAGGCTTTAACAAGGGCACAGCTGGAATGCACTGGATATCAAAGAACGAATACGATTTCATACTTGCGATTGGCGATGATTTCACAGATGAGGATCTATTCAAGATCCTTCCTGATACAGCTTATTCAATCAGGGTCGGGATTACTCAATCATATGCAAGGTTTAATCTTCATAATTATGCGGAAGTTATAGAACTTCTCAGGCAAATGGTTGAAGTTAATGTGATATCGGATATCATTAATAAAGGAATTCACAATGAAATTCCCAGTTAAAGATTCGTTAACAGAAGGCGAATTAAAATCCGGTCTCAATAATGTGATAATGGACGGCCTCACAACACAGGCAATCGCAACATTGACAGGTGGAGTGTTCCTTGTTGCTTTTGCGTTAAAACTTGGTGCTTCAAACCTGACTATCGGTATTCTTGCAGCCATCCCGCCTCTAGGACAACTGATCCAATTACCTGCGATATATATTGTGGAGAAATACAGGGTCAGAAGAGAAATCTGTATCCTGAGCACGGCACTAAGCAGGTCATTCTGGCTGCTGATAGCTCTGATCCCTTTCTTAGTTTTTATCAAGAACCCCCTGACCCTGCTCATCATCGCTTTAATAATAAATGCGGCTTTCTCAGCCATCGGAGCCTGCAGCTGGAATTCATGGATGCGCGATCTTGTTCCCATGAATCAAATGGGATCTTTTTTCGGTAAACGAATGATATATGCAAGTATAGTGGGAATTTTATTCAGTCTTGCTGCTGGAATTTTTATAGATTACTGGAAGCAACTATATCCTGAGAACGAGTTATATGCATATTCATTTATTTTTTTCGTCGGATTCCTGGCGGGTATTTCAGGACTGTATTTTCTTTCAAACATACCTGAGCCTCGTATGGTGATCATCAAAGAAAAGATCAATTTCTCCAGGCTGCTTTTTCAACCTTTCAAAGATACCAATTTTAAAAACCTGATAATTTTCCTTGGATCGTGGAATTTTGCCGTAAACCTGGCAGCTCCTTTTTTCACTGTTTACATGCTTAAAAGATTAAATCTCGATATGTCAACTATTATAATTCTAATGGTATTGAATCAGGTCATTAGTATTGCATTCTTGCGTTTGTGGGGAAAATATTCTGATAGATTCAGTAATAAATCTATACTCAGCATAAACGGTCCTTTATTCATAGTATGCATTCTTGCATGGACTTTCACGGCAAGACCTGAGAAGTATATATTTACCATGCCATTATTGGTGATCATACATGTGCTGATGGGTATTTCCTCAGCAGGAATAACTCTTTCATCCGGAAATATCGGGCTCAAACTAGCACCACAAGGACAGGCCACGTCATATTTAGCAGCAAGCAGTTTTGTTAATTCGTTATCAGCAGGTATTGCACCGGTGCTTGGTGGTTTATTTGCAGATTTTTTCCAGGTTCGAAAACTCTGGGCGCAAATTGGCTGGGAAAGTCCGCAAGGTGTTAATTTTTTTGATGCTCTGTATTTTCAATCGTTGGATTTCTTTTTTCTTTTTGCATTCCTGATTGGTTTTTATTCCATACACAGACTGGCACTGGTAAAGGAAGTAGGAGAAGTTGAGGAGAAGATCGTAATAAATGAAATTATTTCTGAAGTAAGAAGAGATATGAGATCATTTTCCACTGCAAGCGGTTTGCGAAGTACGATGCAATTTCCATTTTCTGTTTTGAGGAGCACAATTGAGAATGTAAGAGTTATAAATAATTTTAAAAGTTCCCTCAGCAGTTTCAACAGGAGACGGATGATCAAAAGTACTATGTTCAGATCTGCATTTAAAAAGCGCTTAAGGAGCATCTCGCGAAAGGAGGTAACCGAGGAGATTAACAAAACTCTATAGGAAATTTTCCGGTTTTATTTTCTAATTCTCTATATATATTTAAATATTTTTTGACCATTCTATCTGCTGTGAATTTATTTTTAATATGATCAAGACAGTCTTTTGGCTCTATTTCATCTATTCTCTTTATTGCTTTTACCAATTCTTTTATGTTTGGCTTTCCATATTTATTATGCGGCTGAACAAAAAAACCTGTTTTGCCATTTATAACTATTTCAGGAATTGCCCCGCATTCAAAAGCGACCAGAGGCGAACTACAAGCCCCGGCTTCAATAGGCACCAGGCCAAAAGGTTCTCTCCATAATGATGGAAAAATTACTCCTGCAGTTGCATTGAGCAGCTTAACTTTTTCTTTATCGCTTACCTCACCAGCGTATTCCACTACACCTTTTTGTAAGCGCGGTTCTATGCGGTCCTTGAAGAATTCTTCTTCCTTACCAGGATGTTTTCTTCCGGCTATAATAAGTTTCATGCCTGATTTTTCCGCTGCATCGATAGCATGTTCTATACCTTTCTGTGGATCAATCCTGGAAAGACACAGGAGCGTGTCATTTTTTCTCTTCAATCGTCTTTTGGTTTTATAGCTGGAAAGATCAATCCCGTTATGTACAATATCTTTGTAAGGCAATCCCGCATCATCGTGTATTGTCTGTGATTTGCTAATAGCAACAAAACGATGATGTTTTCTGTTTTTCGCATATCTGTATAGGATAATATTTCCCCAACCCATGTCTTTAGCACTCATACTATTGTGTATTGTGCTCAGTACCTGGACTCCTGATCCATTTAATGAAGAAGTTACAAGCGGATCACCATATACATGAGAATGTATAACTTCAAATTTCTCTTCGACTTCTAACGCTTTCCGTAAGCTTAGCAGATTATCAGTTATATCGTTCCAGGAAACGCTATTTTTACCATTTTGCCCATTTTTATTATCCTGCCCAAGAACAGAACAGGGATATGTTGGTACCAGTTTTGCCGAAGTTTTCGAATCTCCCGTGGCAAATAAGGTTACATCATTCCCCCATTCCACTAACTTCTCGCATAACCAATAAACGATTTTTTCCGCCCCGCCATATTTTGATTCATGCGGGGGAGCTATCCTATACCAGACTGAAGGAGCAACTATTGCAATTCTCATTTTGTCTTTTCCCCACTAAACTCTCAAATTCTTAATCTTATTATTTCTTGAACTAAAACTCCCTAGTCTTCATGTATGTAACTTCACATATTTATGCAATAGGGTAAATCTATATATCAGGGTATGCAAACATGAAATTATGCGCATTGCCATGTTTTGCAGTGGTTTGCTACCCACACCGCCGGCAAACAAAGAAAACATAATTCATGCCCCGCTTCATCTTACAGCCGCCCTGGCCTCTGAGATGGCAAAACGTGGTCATTCTGTGACACTCTTTGGTGCTAAGGGCACAAAGTCAAAGGCGAAGGTCGTTGATTTAGATATGCCGCCGCTGTTTAACCATCCGCAAATAGGCGAATCAATAGATTTTAAAAATCATAGCATTATAAATTTTTATGAGCAGGTATTTATCTCAGAGATTTATCGTAGAGCTGCGGAAGGAGAATTTGATATTATTCATATTCATCCGGTTGATATGGCAATCAACTTTGCAATCAATAGCAAAGTTCCTACCGTTTTTACCCTGCATGATCCCATTTCCAACTGGCGACACTTTATTTATTCCATGTATAGAAAGAATAAAAACATCTATTATGTATCAATAAGTGATTCCCAACGCTTGCCGCTTAAAAATATAAATTTTATAGATACAGTATATCATGGTATCGATCTTGAAAAATATCCATTTAGTGCTCGGCAGGGAGATTACCTATTATCTGCTTCAAGGTTTGTGCCAGAAAAAGGAATTGATGTAGCAATTAAAGTTGCTCAGAGAACAAATTTGCCACTGAAAATTGCTGGTGAGCCTGCTGTCAGTACAAATAGTTATTGGATGAAAAAAATAAAACCTGCAATTGGTGGTATAATCAGTTATGAAGGAATACTTCCCGTTTACGATATGCCCCGCTTATATATAAGTGCTGCAGCCCTTCTTTTCCCGATAAAATTAGAAGAATCGTTTGGCCTGGTAATGATCGAAGCTATGGCCTGCGGTACACCTGTGATCGCTTTTAACCGCGGCTCAGTCAGGGAGATTGTAAAGGATGGCAGGACAGGTTTCATAGTTGATGACCTGAACGGGATGATCGAGGCAGTTAAAAAAATTAAATCTATCGATCGAAAAGAATGTCGCCGCCATGTTGAAGAGAACTTCAGCCTCCAAAAAATGGTGGATAAATATGAGTTGGTATATGAGAAAATCTTAAAATCTGAAAAATAAGTTCAGTTTCAATTGTTGTTCATGCCTTCGTTTTTTATGCTCCTATTGAAAAGATGTGGTTGTTTACACTACCTTACTAATTTTTACGCCGTCAATGTAGTATATGTCTCCAGCTTTTGCATATGGGGCTAACCAGAATCTTATTCTCCCATCACTTACTGTTCTTGAGAAACCTTTTGTTGTGAAAGCTACGGAGTATTGTTTCCATGCCGGTGTTATGCCTGCAACATAGTTTAATCCATAATCAGTATACGGGAAACTGTGTTTGTATAAATTAATTGCGAGGTCATGACCAGTATTTGATTTTGCCATGAAATTAACCCTGTAACGGGTATTTGGCTCCAGTACTATACCAGTCTGGTATAGCTGTGTGTTTTTACCGGATTTGGTTATACGGATTGCTGCGGATTTTGTACCTATCTGACCCACATTTGATCCGACAGTGAATGTTCCTATACCATTTGTATAAAAAGACCAGTATGATTTACCAGATTCAAATCCCTCATTCTTGATTGCTGATAGCGATGTATAGCCATATTTAGACGGAGGGAAAACAGTTGTAATGCTGAAATCCACCCATATTACAGATATTGGTTTTCTAACTGCTGTTTGAATTGCTGTTCCGATAGTTTTTGCGGGGTCTGACATAGTTCCCCATATTGCTTTATCGCTGGGGTATCCGATCTGAGCCACAAATGGATTTTTTGGAAACCTTGATGCTAACGTTCTATGTTCTTCAACAAGTGAAGGCAGATTAATGTTAAACTGATCGTCGCATACAACGAGTATGTCTGTCGGAATACCTGTGGGAAGTTTCAATTCATCAAAATGTTTAATCATGAGTACATAATTCGGATTTATTGCATGAAGAGCCTTATTCCACGAGGTTACTTGCGCTGCTGTAGCAGTACACCCTTCGGTGCATGTCCCAAACCATTCATTGTCGATCCCGAATCCTATAACTGATGGATGTTTCTTATATCTATTCATGACAATATTGATCAGCGTGGGCACATTGGCATTCCTTGGTTCAACTTGCAGTATTACTTTTACACCCGCTGCATCAAATGCGCTGAGATAGGGTTCATAAATATCACTACCTCGACAATTAATATTCGTTGTAGAAGTACATGGCATGTAAAGTAATGTACCGTCATCAACAGCCTCACCTACGAGCCAAACGCCAAAGGGTGTAGAGCCTGGAAATTTTGCAGCCATTGTATTTGCTACGTTAATCCAATACATGGCTGGCCTGCTTGTTTGTTCTCCATATGGAGAGCTTCTCCATCCTGCATATGTTGTTGCTTCTGCAACACCTGATATGCTCAGTAGTATACACAAAAACAGTATAGCTATTATTGTTGATTTCATAGATATTACCTCAAATTATTATAGCTCTGCGGGAATTCCGGTGGACGTGTTATGATAAATCCTTCAAATTTCAGAAGTTTTTGTGAACAACCTTGCATGAAAGTGTAAATTTCCCAATAGGCAATATTGTATTGCTCGATACAATTAAAAAAGATTTTGGTTACTTTGATTTTTTGTTCGGAAAAATCGGAAGAAAAGCCAGGGATTTCCATAAAATCGTAAAATCATTGATTTACAACAGATAGTGTTGATATGGAAATGTTCGCGAGAAGGGGGACTGGCTGCTTACCGGGAATAAGAAGCATTTTGATATAATTCCTGGTTTGGAAAAGGCGGGCGGTTACTCCAGTGGAGTTTAAAAAAAATTGTGAAGATAGGAATTTCATTGGCTCATATTGTTAAACTTTTTGCTGTCTTCTTACTTTTTTTGAGTTGCTCCACAGTCACTTCAGGATAACCCTGCTTTTTTACCAATCTCAGGATATCAAATGTATTCATATCGAGAAGTTCCGCTGCTCTGCCAAGCGAGATCCTGCCTTTCTGGTATAGTTCCATCACGTAGTCTCTTGCACCCAGATAGAGGAACTGCCTTAATGCTGTTGACTTATCTACATGTTCTTCTTTTGTTCTTAGTTTCGCAAGATATATGACGTTTTTTGGTATTCTTAATGGGTAAGATACTGCTTCCATATTCAATCCTCCAGATTTTCTTTTGCATTATTATAATTTTTTTGGCTAACATAGGGTTTGGGTTTATTTAGTGCATCCATAGCTTCATCTTTTGAGATGAGCTTCAATTTAACCAGCCTTATTATCAGGTCGGCAGGGATGATAAAGGGTATATTGTATAAATCTCTTGTTGAGGCATCCGATGATGCGTAGCGGCGCCATCGACAAGCGGGCGGCTGTGCCTATCCCAGCTTCCCCAGCAATATCTCCCGCGCTGCCCTCGCATCCGCTCTTCCTTTTGTCTTCTTCATGACCGCACCCACTAGCGAGTTGAGCGCTTTTTCTTCCTGTGTTAGCAAAAGATGATGAGAATTGCATATTATTACTACAAATTATTAGTAAATATTAAATACTACCAATTCATACTAATATTTATGACAACCGTTACAGTGACAAGGCATGCACAAATAACCATCCCCAAAAAAATAAGGGAAGCGCTGGGGATCAGGGAAGGGGATAGTGTTGATATGTCCCTGAATAATGAAAAGATCATAGTTAGAAAAACTTTGCCAAAAATAAAGGAGTTCCGCGACTTTCTGCCACAGGATTTCGATACTGTGCGTGCAAAAATGAGAAAAGATTCCAGGGAGAGGCTCAAAGCCATGGGCATTTTACCATGAAAATTTTCATAGACACCAGTGTAATCGTGGATATTGAACGAGGAAAAGAAGAAACAGCAGGATTACTTGACCATTTGATTGAACAAAATAATTCTATTCTGATAAGCTCTGTCGTTGCATCCGAGATATTTACAGGGACATATCTCAGGACAGACTATAAAAAAGCCACGAAAAAAGCAAAAGAACTTTTTGCATGTTTCCAGATCGTACCACTTGATATGGAAATTGCGGAAATTATAGGA
Organism: uncultured archaeon; assembly: GCA_902384525.1. GTDB lineage: Archaea > Halobacteriota > Methanosarcinia > Methanosarcinales > Methanoperedenaceae > Methanoperedens. The sequence continues at coordinate 6,255 of CABMCA010000014.1, read as the reverse complement.
AAAATAAATGCCTATCTCATAGCGAACGGGCTTCCGATCGAATATCAGGACGTGGCTATTGCTGCTACTTTTGTTCGTGAGAAGGGGGACTGGCTGCTTACCGGGAATAAAAAGCATTTTACTATAATACCGGGTGTGGAGAAAGCAGCAATAACTCCGGCTGAGCTTAAGAAGAAAATGTGAGCTCTTCGGCGGCGCGGTCGGTGAGCGTGCAGCTGTGCCAGCGTGGGTTTGTATTTATTATAAAGATTCTGCTGTTCGCATTGTCACCCAGCCTCTCGCCACTATTCCGGGCGGCTCATCCTGCGCAGTTGGGGGGCTTTGGCCAAACATTTGTAGGGAGCCCAGGAAAGGGGTGCAGCCCATAGTTTTAATAATTACAAATCCAATTATCAAACATGCAATTCACAGTAAAACTCGAAGAAGCTGATGAAGGTGGATATACAGTCCAATGTCTTGAACTTCCCGCTGCAATAAGTGAAGGAGAGACAAAAGAAGAGGCTCTCGAAAATATTAAAGAAGCAATTGAATTAGTTCTTGAAGTCTCACATGAGCAGGCGCGGACGTATGCTGAAGTCTGTATGGTGGAAGTTGCAAGTGCCTAAACTTCCTTCTGTATCTGGTAAAAATTATCCGATCTTTGAATAAAATAGGTTTCATAATAGTACGGCAGAAAGGGAGCCACGTATTTATGCAAAAAGGGGAAGCAACAGTTACTGTGCCATTACATGATCCTGTAAAGAAACCCACTCTTAAAAGTATATTGGATCAATCGGGAGTTTCATTAGAAGAATTATTAGAACATCTTTAAATTTATAGGTAATAAAGTAATATTGTGCCTCATTTATATTGAATGTGGGACTTTGCACAATTCGCTTTGTCGCCCAGCCTCTCGCCCCTTTTCCGGTCGGCTCATCCTCCGCAGTGGATGCGGGCTTTGTCAGCAGATTTGGGGGGAGCCGGGGAACGAGTTGCTCATTTCCGGGGCGCAGAGAAACATTATTAAGGTTTACAATATAAAAATAATTATTAAATTAAATAGATTAAAATGTGGCGCACGACATAGCCCCAGACAAACTCCCAGCATCATGAAAACGAAACAAGGAACTTGTACGAACGGGTACGAACTCACACACACGAGTTCGTTTGTGTTCGTTTAGTTCGTTGTTAATTTCCGTTCTATACATAATGGTATTGAAAGAAAATGTAACAATTTCCTGCTGTCCTCCGCTTCCCGCGCCGCCTCTCGTACCTTCTTCCGGTGCATCGCTAACCCACGCAATCGGCGCTGAGCTATTTCCATTCAACCTTATTGTGTTTAGGCGCTTCACATTCATTTGGTCTAAAATAGAACGCGGATGGCGCTGATGACGCGGATCGACACAGATACGAAATCCGTGAATATCCGCAAAATCCGCGTTATCCGTGTTCCCTTCACACAAACCCCATCGACTGGCGTTGCCATTTTCCCATTTTTGACCCTATTACAAAAAAAGCCATCTACGCAGTTCGCATTGATGCCCAACTCTCGCCGCTTTTCAGGGCGGCTCATCCCCCCAAGTGATCTTTCAAAAATCCAATAATATTCATTATTTCCAGTATCAACCACTACCAAAACGTAATGTGAAGCGGAATTGATAGCGCGCTGCGAACGTAGTATAAACGAAAGTCCATGGTTGAACCTTTTCACGAAAAGAAGCAATCATTGGATTAAGGAATTTTGCATTTTTCTTAGTACGGAGGAGCAAGTCTTTATAAACTTTTGAGATGATGTTCAGTATATTCTTTAATTATAAATACACTATATGCAACATAATATACTTAGAATTTCCACAATAGATATTGAGAAATTCATGGAAATTGAATCCGAATTTATGAACGATGTTAAGAGGAAGAAATTATTCCATAAAAATCTAGATGATGAAGAAGACAAAATTATACAAAATTTAAAAAAAAATATAGAAGATAATAATCAAAAGATTAAAAATTATTTATACAATATAAAAAACTCTGATGCATATCTGATACATTCAGTCAGAGAAGATGTACTCGATAAACTCAATGAATATCACAAATTTCTTTATTATTTAAAAAAAGAATCAAATATATTTAAATTGTCAAATGATATAGTTGAAAATTCAATAGACAAAGTAATTGATTCAAAAAAATCAATAGAGAATTTTAACCATGAATTAATTGAAAGAAGAAAAAAAGAATATGCTTCTTTTTTCTTAAAATCGGAAATTAATTTTGATGATAACCAAAAAACAGCAATTATTACAGATGATAAGCATAATCTTGTAGTAGCTAGTGCAGGGTCAGGTAAAACAGAAGTACTAATCACAAGAATAGCCTATCTTGTATTTAGGAAACAGGAGAGAGTAGAGCCAAATAGGATACTTGTTTTGGCGTATCAAACGAAGGCTGCAAACGACATAAAGGAAAGACTTAAGAAAAGATTCGGAATAGATGATGTTAAAGTAAAAACATTCCACTCACTGGGCTTTGAGATTCTTAACACGGCTGCAGTTAAGCCAAAATTAAAATTTAATAGCAATAACTTTGATTTTGAATATACTGATTTCATCACGTCTCTTTATAAAAAAGAGGAAAAAGATTTTTCATTTAAAGAAAAAATTCTGCAATATTTATTATCTTTGGGAAATCAGGAACGACTTAGGACGGAGTCAGACTATGAAACGAAAGACGAATGGTATAATTATCTGAAAAATTTGAGTTATGTTGCCCTAAATGGAACAAAGGTAAAAAGCGAGGGTGAAAGAATTATATTGAACTTTTTTTTGAGTCATAAAATTAATGGTAAATATATTCAAGTAAGATATGAATATCCTTCATATTGGATGAATTATCATGATAAAAACGGCCAACTAAAAACTCCAAAACCTGATTTTTTTCTGCCAGAATACGATTTATACATCGAGCATTGGGCACTAAATGAAAATGCTGAAGTACCTGAATGGTTCAAAAATGATGATCCATCATTAGAATATAAGAGAGGAATGCAACTTAAAATTGAAAAATTCAAACAACATCCAGAATATACTCTTTTACAAATCAGTTATCGAGAATCAAAAAGAAACGATTTTATCGAATATTTTAAAACTAAATTAACAAATGAAATTAGAAGAAAAAATCCAACCAAAGATATCATTTTATCACCGATAAGTTATACTGAATTAGTAGAACGAATTTGGAAACTGGGCAAGGAATCCATTGAAAGAATCCCAAAAGATATTGCAACATTTATAACAAAAGCTAAAACAAATGGATTAACACCTCAAAATATCAATGAAAGACTTGAAAAAAAAACTTGGTCTCCCAAACAAAAAGCTTTTTCTGAACTTGCATTGGTAATTTACAAAAATTATGAAAAAGCGCTAAATCAAACAGATGAAATAGATTTTTCTGATATGATCAATCAAGCTTTGACAATATTGGAATCGAATCAATTGTTATATAATAATTCGATCGATCATATACTGATCGATGAATATCAAGATATAAGCAGTCAAAGGTATAAACTCATAAAAAAATTAATGGCAAAAAATACGAATTGCAAATTATTTTGTGTAGGTGATGATTGGCAAAGTATTATGGGATTTAGTGGGTCAAACCTTGAATTTTTTGTAAAATTTGGCAATTATTTTGATAATCCTGCCAGAACTGATCTTTCAATCAATTATAGAAGTATCAAATCTATAGTTGATGCAGGAGCAAATCTAATTAAATATAATCGCGATGCTCAACTTGCAAAAGAAACAAGGGCCAATGATATCAGAGAAAAGAAAATCAGTGTTTATTCATATTTTCATAAAAATCCCTCAACATATATTCAACAAGCTGCTGAGCATTGTGTAAAAAAGGTAAAACAATACCTACAAAAAGGATATGCACCTCAGGATATATATATTTTATATAGAGAAAAAAGTCCATTGCTAAAACTAATTTTGGATTACGGTTATCTTAATGATGTATCTATACAAATTGATACAAGAAGTCCTTCTTCTATTCCTTTAATGACAGTTCATAAAAGTAAAGGTTTGCAGGCCAGAACCGTATTTATCCTCAGTGTTAACAAGGGTTTGCATGGTATTCCAAGCGAAAAAGAAGATCCTTTAATATTTGAACCAGCAATGGAAACCAAATATAAATATAAAGAAGAAGAGGAAAGAAGATTATTTTATGTCGCACTTACAAGGGCAAAAGAAGACATAATCATCTATACTCAAAAAGATAACGAAAGTATGTTTTTGGACGAAATTCAAAATCATATAGATGTTATAGATATGGATTTTAATAGCTGATTGGAAAAATAGTGCCTTTTGTATTATATCCAGACCAAATTCCCATCACGGTTTGAACAAGTGCTTCCTCATCACAGCCCCCACAAGCGAGTTGAGCGCCTTTCCTTTTCTGCTGAAATAACCATCCCCAATAAAATAAGAGAAGTGCTGGGGATTATGGAAGAGGATAATGTAAATATGTATCAAAATAATGAAAATATAATTGTGAGAAAAAGTTTACCAAAAAATCAAGGAATCTCGCGACTTTCTACCTCAAGATTTCGATACGGTGCTTGCAAAAATAAGAAAAGATTCAAGAAAGAGGCTCAAGACCTTAGGCATTTTACCATGAAAATCTTCATAGACAACAGTATAATCGTGAACATTGAAAGAGGAAAAGAAAAAACATCTGTGTTGGCCCCTAGGTTTACATTAGAGTATTCGAATTCCAATCCCATCACTAAACATTCTTGCCTCATCATCATACCAACTACCTGTAAGCGTGATCTCTAGAATTTTTTTAACAGGTTCCGTATTTGCTGCAGCAATTTGAAGTGCAAGACGGTACTTTCCTTGAGGGATGAGATGGCTCATGGTATTTGGTTTTACCGCAAGGTCAAAGCTAAAGATTGTTTTATCCGCCGGAATACCTAATTGTGGATTATCCTCTCCCCCAAACATTGCTCTCTTAGGTGGTTCGATGACATGCCCCAAATCGCAATGTTTTTCCATTCCGGGCGAAATCGCATCGAAAAATGGTCGCTTGATGTGAGCCCAAACAAGATTCATCGGTAAGAACGAATCCATTTTCTTAAATGACCCATCAGCTTGTTGCTTTAATAACTCTGCCGCGAATACCTCAACCAATTCAGCTCTTTGGTTACCTATATTTTTTACACGAATCCTAAAATAATAGCAATCAGCTTCAATTAATCGTCCATCTTGGGTAAAGGAAACTAAAGTAGTCTTATGACAATCCGGCGGAGCAACAACGATTGAAACATTCAACTTCGGTCTCATCAACCAAGAACGAATTTTGTCTTGGAAGACTGCTATAATAGCTAAAGCTATTGTGCCAATGGCGATTAACCAATTTGTAATTAGATTCTCATCCATTTAATAGCTCTTACCCCAGCTTCCCCAGCAATATCTCCCGCGCCGTCCTCGCATCAGCTCTTCCCTTTGTCTTCTTCATGACCGCGCCCACAAGCGAGTTGAGCGCCTTCTCTTTCCCGGCTTTAAAATCAGCAACAGCGACTGGATTCTCCTTGATGGCTTCTTCCGCTGCTGTTGAAACTATATCTCCTTCCACTTTCAGGAGACCTTTTTCTTTCACGATCTCTTCAGGCGAGCCGCCTTTATCAAGGAGAGTCCTGATAATATCAACTGCGCCATCCTCTGTTATTTTCTTACCCACAAGCAGCCCGATAACAGAAAGCATATGCTCTTTCTTGAAAGCATCGATAGTCAGGTCGCGGTAATTCAATTCACCTTTAAGAACATCGGATATCCAGACCGCTGCCATCTTGGGATCAACGTTTTTCGCGACCTCTTCGTAGAATATCGCAACTTTGCGCTCAGATGTGAGTGCCTTGGCATGATCATCAGTGATGCCATATTGCTCCACAAATCTCATCCTTCTTGCATCCGGAAGCTCTGGCAGCGTTGCCTTGATAGCAGGGGCCCAGCCTGATATCTTAAGAGGCACAAGATCGGGTTCGGGGAAATATCGGTAGTCATGCGCTTCTTCTTTGGAACGCATGGAAAGCGTAATTTCGCGCGCCTCATCAAAGTGGCGCGTCTCCTGGACTACCACGCCGCCTCTTCTGAGCACGTTCTTCTGGCGCACGATCTCAAACAAAAGCGCCCGTTCTGCGCCCTTGTGCGATGAGATGTTCTTTATCTCGGCGCGCTGGCCGCCCATGATGGAAATGTTGGCGTCAACCCTGAG
>CABMCA010000013.1 GCA_902384525.1 uncultured archaeon | reverse complement strand
TATATTTTTAAATGTAGAAGATATTGTAGCCATGGTCAGTAGCAGGTAATATCATTACATTAAAGAATAAATAAGTATTTATTGTGATGATATTACTTTGACCATAACTGAATTATGTAACTGTGCCGGAGTTAGAAGACATTACTATAAAAATGAAGAGATTAAAAGAACAAATAAGAAAAGGTTTGTAGAAACTGAGGCCAATTAATTCAATACAAAATAAAACTTGTATCTACACTGCGAATTATCTTCTATTTGGTGCATCCATGACAGTTTTCTTCAGCTATCCTTGCCGCCCTCCCATCACCCGATGCCAGTGGGTCGAATAAGCCTAAACAATCTTCCCTAACACTCAACCTGTCGGCTGCCACTCTTAAAAACCACGCGACGCCGCAAAAAAACAGATTAGCACCCTAAAATCTTTGCACCCTTGCGCCCTTTGCGGTGACAAGAATAGATAACCACAAATAACGCAAACCAGCGCCCCACCTCAAATCCCCATGCCCCCACGCGCATCGTCCCGGCGGCGCCTGACAGTCTGAATTATCTTTGTATAAAAGCAATGCAAACCCCCGCCCATGCCCGATGCCCAGCCACCTATATACTTATTCACAAAAAATGAACAAAATGTTTATTATAAATAAACAATATGTTTAGTAATGATGAACGATTTACAAAGATTGTTTACAAAAAAGAATCTGGTAATCCTGAAAGATCTATCAAGTAAAAATGAAACATACATAAGAGAAATTTCTGAAAACACAGGCGTATCTCCGGCGCAAGTTCATCAGGCAATAAAAATATTTAAAAAATTAGGCTTCATCAGGGAAAAAAAGCTCAAAAATAAAAAAATCCTTTCCCTAGATCTAAATAACTTGCTTCTCAGTAAAATCAGGCAGCTTATCAATATTAATGATATGCTCAACCACAGTTCTTTCAAAGAACTGAATAAGCATGGGATTGTCGGCATATATGGCAGTTTTGCCTCAGGAAAAGATACGCTGCAAAGCGATATCGATATGTGGATTTATACAAAAAATCATTCAGATGCCATAAAGCTAAAAAACATAACGCGCAAAATAGAAACAGATTTCAGGAAAGAGGTAAAATTAATGCTCCTGACCGATAAAAAAATAAAAGACTTAAAAGAAAACGACCCTGAATTTTATTTCAGGTTGAAACTGACATCTGCAGGAGAAGATATATTTGACTGAGCTATCTGATTGTTTTGAGCGAAAATTGCTGACAGGTGTAAATCCCAGCACAGGACTTGCGAAAAAAAGCCTTATACAGGCTGGGCTTTTCCTGACTGATGCCGAAGATTTAGTCAAAATTGGCAAACAACGAATGGGTACGATTGCCCTTTATAATGCCTTCTTTCATGTTGCAAGGGCACTGCTTTTTAAAGACGGGATTAAAGAAAGAAGCCATTTTTGCATTGCCCGCTACATTGAAGAAAAATACGTTAATGCAAAGTTGCTAAACAGAGATTTCCTCGATTACCTCGATACCCTTCGCGATGCCAGGCATGAGACTCAGTATTCGCTTGATTTTGCGGAAATAGAGATGGATTTGCATGCTGGAATCGTGGTTTGTAGAGAATTTATGAAAGTGGTAGATGTACTGATCAAATAGATATAGGATATTTACTTTGAGTCATCAAACCATCACTTAGGTTATAGGCACAAACCAACGCCTTCAATCCACACATTCAGGCCGCTAGCCTCAAAATCTTTGTGTACTTTGCTGTGACAAGAACCGATAAAACCACAAATAACGCAAACCTGCGCCTCATCGCACACATCTATGCCCCCATGCGCATCGTCCCGGCGGCGCCTGACAGCACGAATCTACACCCTCAGCACCTATCAACATCTCGTGTGATTTTTGGAAAGATCAATATTCTTTGATTTATTCTATAATAAATCCATTAATTCTTCTTTGCTTATTCCAGCCTGGTTCAAAATATCAAGGAGAGTTCCCTTTGGTAAATCCTTCTTATGTAAGGCAACAATAACTCTCTTTTTCGTTAATTGATTATAATATACATGGTGACTTCCCTTAGTTCTATCAAGAATGAAATCCTTTTTCTCAAGCACCTTGATGATCTTCAAAGGAGAAAGTGAAGGAAGTTTAGGCAAAGGCTTCTACCGCAATTGTGTATTCGAAAGTACCTTCCTCTGTTGGTATTGCTTCCCCATGCTCTTTCAAACTCTCAATATATAATTCAATGGCTTCTTTTGCCATCTCAATAGCTTCTTCTATCGTATCTCCGTATGTGATACAACCGTGTAGAGTTGGAACTGTTACAGTATAGCCGCCCTCCGGCTCTTTTCTTAGCAATACGCGATAGTTCAACACTTTCATAATCAATTAATGACGGTTTGTGGTATTAATAATATCGGCAACCTGACATCGAACCTTCTGTAGAAGATGGGATTCCATCCTCGTACACATATTCCGCACAGCATCCACAGAGTCAATATTTGTTGAAATCTCGTGGTCTCAAGATCTACAAGCCACTTTGCGCAATTTGCAGTGACAAGAATTGATAAAACCTCAAATAACGCAAACCAGCACCCCCATCGCGCAGGCACATGCCCCTATGCGCATCGTTCCGGCGGCGCCTGACAGCCAGAATTATTCTTGCAGCGAAATTAGCTCAATTTATTCGCAGCTTTTCAATCAAAATATAAAAAATATGATTAAATCTCCTATAATCATGTTTTCTGCTTAATAGATCAATAATTTCAATCTCACTGCTATGTTTGTGAAAGATATAAATCACTCTATATTTTCCGATATGTATTGACCAATATGGATTTCCCACTAATTTTTTGCCTATCGGAGCCATTGTTTTAAGCTCCAGTATCTTGGTCCAGATTTGCTTTTTTGTATTAAGATCCTTTATTTTTGAGAAAGACTTATCGAACTGTTTTTTATTATAAGTTCGTACATTTTTAATATTTATCTGAGCTCTGGATGTTGTTTTAGAAAATCCTCTTCGGTCATGCTGGGACCCATCCTCGCTCTTTTTAACCTTTCAAGCTCCTCCAAAGTCAAGCTCTCTGAGTCAATTATGGTCTCAAGAAGGTTTACTTTTTGTAATAATTCATTATATTTACTTTTAGGTATGCAGACGGTTGAATCCATAATATTACTAATACTATCTTTAATGAATATAAAATCTTATCTTTCACACTTAAACCCTCCCCACTATCACTGTGCAGGTTGGCTGTACACATTCGGCTACCTCCTCCACCGCAACCTTCCCCCGGCGCATCTCTCTATTATTTACGTCCTTTGAGGTGCCTGAATAGCTAAAACCACAAAACTCGCAAATGACACAAAGTTGCGCCCCCATCGCACATCCCATTCCCCCCCCATGCGCATCGTCCCGGCGGCGCCTGACAGCCAGAACTATTTTGCATAGCTGTGCCACCTTTCCAATTACGGAATCCCCACCCTCTGCGCTCGAACAGCGCCGGTCAAAGCGTGTTACATCTGACTGCTCCGCAGCCTGTCCCCGGCACTCTCTCAAGCTCAAGCGCCTCAGAGACTACGCCGGAAAATTACTTCTCAACGATCGTCTCCTCTATCTTAATCCCGAAATGCCTGGCTGTCGCCTCAAAATACACCATCACCTCATCGCCTTCCTTAAGTGCGGTCACAGGAACGGGCTTACCATCGCTTCCTACAAGCTTTATGGTCTCTGCGTTCTGAAGCAGTGTCTTTATCCTTGTCCCTTCAACTTCTGCTTCCACAAGCATCAGCGGGCGGCGCTCTATCTTGACCCTTCCCACGACAGCAGGACGGGTTTTACCTTCAGAATCCACTATCAGGACATCATCTCCCGATGCAAGCTCCGAGAGGTAGCGAGTCTTTTCTCCAACCCTGATATAGGCATGCACAGCTCCTGCATTAACCCTGAACGGGCGCGCTGCTACATACGGGCTTTCCTCAGATTCCGAATGCACAAGGAACAATCCGTTGCTTTGCGAACCAATGAGCATCCCTTCACCAAGTACCATAAGCGAAGCGGTATCCACGCATACCCTGTCGCCCATTCCGACGGGTTTCACCTTTATCACAGTGGCCTTAACCAGAGGGATATTTTCCATTCCCGACCTGTCCCTGACCGCTGTAACTTTCTTTATTTCGGAAAGATTATCGGTATCAATAAGGACGCCATCTGAGCCGTGCTCAAGTGTTTCAAGGGCAAGTTTTGCTTCTTCTGAATTCTGGACGCCTGCTATTATCTCAACATCAAGTTTCTGCAAACCTGCGATCAGGTTCTCAAGAGGGATGACCTTCCAGTCCGTTCCGATCACAACCAGATAATCGCATGATTTCCCAAGTTCGACCGCGAATTGCTCATATTTCTTATTCTTGATAACTACATAGCCTGCAACGGTTTTGCCCTCCCTTGTCAAATGCTGAGCTTCTGCAATATCCTCAGAATTTGCAAAGTCCGCTGGGAGTTTGGTTGTTCCATCACCTTCGCTATCTTTACCAACGACCACTATGTCGGCATCTTCAGATGGCGCAGCGATCTTGATATTTCCCAGTTCCCGGACTTTTGGAATATCCCCTGCATTCAAAAATACAGTGTCAGCCCCGGATTCAAGGCCAGTGGTGACACACGGCTTATTTTCTTCCCAGGAACTTGCGTCTGCTTTTATCCACACTGATTTGGCTTTTTTCACCGCATAGCCTCCATGGCATCTTCCACGCTCAGGCCCTTATGAACGACAAGTGTCAGTGCACGGGTCATGGCAGTTGGATTTGCATGCTGGAATACATTTCGCCCTATCGCAACGCCGCGCCCGCCTGCATCAATTGCTCCGCGAACCATTTCGAGGAATTCCTCATCAGTATTGGCCTTCGGGCCTCCTGCCATAACGACCGGCGCAGGACAACCTTCTACTACAGCCCTGAATGTATCTATATCGCCCGTATAATTTGTTTTTATGATATCTGCGCCCAATTCAGCGCCTGCTCTTGCCACATGGGCAACAAGTTCAGGATCATTTGAGTTCTTTATGTCCTTTCCGCGCGGGTACATCATCGCGATCAGGGGCATCCCCCATTCATCGCACTGCTCTGCGACCGAGCCAAGTTTTTGCAGCTGGTCGGCTTCTGTTTCCGAACCAATGTTAATATGAACACTTACCGCATCTGCTCCCATTTTAATTGCTTCTTCTACGGTGCACACCTGCACCTTGTCATTGGGGTCAGGCCCAAGAGATGTAGATGCGCTCATGTGTATGATCAGGCCGATATCCCGTCCGTAGCCACGGTGGCCGTGTTTTGCCATCCCTTTTTGTAAAAGGACCGCATTTGCGCCCCCATCTGCAACTTTGTTCACCATTTCTGCAAGATTTACGATTCCGGTTATCGGCCCCATGGAAATCCCATGATCCATCGGAATTATTACCATATTCCTGCTTTCCCTGTCCATGATCCGTTCAAGTCTTATTTTCTTACCAATTTCTGACATTATGATCACCTTTTCATCAATTTTATGTTAGTATGTGACACACTGACATGGTAGTGACGATATATATAATTAACGATGTGTGGCTCTGCCTCACTCCCCAACTTTTCTCACAACTACCGATCCATCCCTCATCCTGATGAGTCTTTCCTTCACTATCCCGTATTTATGATAACTCATAGCCTCGACATGACCGATACCCAGGTTTTTCATTATCATGTTAGCATCTTCCTGCGATATGTCAAGTTCTTCTACGGGAGGCGAAACATTGATTTTTTTCTTTGATAAGATCACCCCATCCTTCATATTGGCGCCAGCAAATCCTTTCGCATCATTTAAAATGAGAGTACCCTTTTTCATATATGCCCCGGCAAATTCACCTGCTGTTCCCTCAACAATTATGAGCCCACCATCAAGATGCGCACCAGTATTCATGCCTGCATCTCCTGTGACCTGGATCCTGCCTTTTTGCATCAAAAGACCTGTTCCATTGTAGACATCACCCTCAACTGTGACTACAGCCTCGCAATTGCATCTTGCAGCTATTGTCCCTCGCAGGATTTCGTCATCGAGGAGCAAATGTTTTTTTCTGTCATCATAATTGTTCTTAATAAGAACATCTTTCCCTGTTCCATTGCACAGGATATCTGTAATAGATCGAAACTTCCTAAAATCCGCTTCATCAGATACCACTTCTATCACATTTCCATGTGGTTTCTCTACATTTCCTTTAACATATATGGTTCCTGAAACCATACCCATCCCCATTTCTGATGAGACATCCCCATCGATGTAGAGTTTTCCTGTATTTTCAATAGCTCCTGTCCCTCCGAAATGCCTGAGGTTCACTCCCATGCTGTAACCCAGGCCTTTGCCTGCATTACCTGAAATATGCACCTCCTTTCCTTTCTTCAACTCATTTACAAGATCAGAATAAGTGTAATTCGTACCAGCCTGGGAAGGGATGATTGTTCCCGGACGGATCTTATTGTTCTGCCATGTGAAATTGTATGTGTAATCGCACAGGTTATCGATGCGGTCTTTTAAAGTCAAAAACATATATTTCAATAATTATACCAGTTTCTTCGGATCTAAAACACCTGTCAACACTGCTGTAACTTTGACGGTTCCTTCAAGTGATTCATCAATTTTTGCGCCCCACACGATTCGGCCTGTATTTGGCGCCTTCTGGAGAATGATCTCACCTGCTTGCGTTACTTCACCCAGTGTCATGTCTTCGCCGCCTGTAATATGAATAAGCACACCATATGTCCCTGAAATATCAGATACATCAAGAAGCGGTGATGCAAGAGCCAGTTCAACTGCTTTCTGTATGCGGTTCTCCCCTTGCGCTTCGCCTATTCCGACAGCTGATATTCCTCCACGCTCAACTATGCTTCGAAGGTCTGAATAATCAAGGTTCACAAGACTTGCATTGGTAATTGTTTCAGAAATATTTTTTATGAAAGCGCCAACGAACTCGTTCGCTACGGCAAAACCCTCTCGCAAAGGCAGGGCTCCGGCAATATCCCTCAATCTTGAATTGTCTATCACGACCAGGGAATCGCAATTGTCGGCAAGGGATTTTATTCCGATGATAGCTTTCTTTCGCCTTGAGAGTTCATAAGAAAATGGCATCATGACGCAGCCTATTGTCAATATTCCTGCTTCCTGTGTCGCCTCAGCGACTATTGAAGCAGCGCCTGTGCCGGTACCTCCACCCATTCCTGCTATAATGAATATCAGGGTTGAACCATCAAGTTCCTTTTGTATCTCCTTTATGCTCTTTCTTGCCGCTCCTGTGCCTCTTTCTGCATAACCGCCGCACCCCTTTCCCCCATAAGATTCTTCTCCCATCAGTATCTTCATATCGGCTTTCACTTCTAATAAATGAGGAGCATCAGTATCCGCTGCGATAATTTTGATTCCTGCTATCTCTTTTTGGGCTATCCATGAGACTATGTTGCAGCCCGCTCCTCCAAGACCAATGATCGCTACTGTTGGTTTTGCTGCTTTTGCCAGCTCTGATATTCTTGAATCAAGTGTCACGAAAATCTTCCTCTGGAAATATTATCCTTGTACCTCAACTATTAACCTTTTTATCTATTTATTAAGATATATAATTAACCAATGGATAAAGGGAGGAAAGGAAAACTTCTATTCTTTTATTATTCCTTAATTTCATATTCATATGCTGAATTAAATTTATTTGTATGCCTGAGAGAATCTAAAAAATAATTTACATGCGCAGGGATATGTATATATATTTGTTGTTCCAATTTATTTATTGGGATAAGGGAGTTAAAATTTTCAAAATTATAAGCCACGTTTTTAACCCCCTCTTTTTTTTGTTCGATAATCTTGAGGGAAAAATGCAAAGAGGGAATAACAAATGAATCTGATCATCCTTTCGGACACCCACATAAAACAGGGACAATCACTCCTTTCGCGTCTCTCTGGAGAACTTATTTCAATAATCAAAAGATCAGACCTTATCATCCACGCAGGGGATTTTGAAACACTTGTTTGCTATAATGAGCTTAATTCCCTGGGAAGACTCGTTGCGGTTCATGATGATACCGACAGTTCCGAACTTATGAAACTCCTGCCTGAGCGCAAGGTGATCAAGGTAGAGGGAATAAATATCGGAATTATCCACAAAGGGCAGCTCACATCAGAAAATACAGACGGCCTTTGCTATCTTGCAAAAGAAATGGGTGTGGATATATTAATTTTCGGGCACTTCCATCACCCTATAGTACATAAAAGCGAGGCACTATTGCTTTCACCAGGAAGCGCAACAGTACCAGGAATAGCGCAGGCGAGCGCTATTGGGCTTGAAATAAAAAATAAATCAGTAACAGGAAAAATCATTCGCTGTCTTGACAACTCATGTACTTATTTTGAATTCCAATGTTCCGTTTGAATTCACTCACATAATTATGCGCAAGCCTGATCGGTTCAGGAAGCTTATGGCTGCGAATGCAGGCTTTAACAATAGAAAGAGAACTTTTAAGTGAAACCAGATGTCCTGGCGCTACTACTATCGGTCTGCTTCTCTTTTGCGATTTTAGCAGCCACCCGACATCGCGCCCCTCATAGATAAGAGGGGTCGCTTCACCGACGCATGAGGGTTCTTCTCCCGAGCCGCATAAGATTTTCTTGGTAATCCCGATTGTCGGAACATCCAGCGCCACGCCGATATGCGTGGCAATGCCAGCACTGCGGGGATGGTTTATACCCGCGCCATCAACCATAAGAATATCCGGTTTTGTTTTGAGTTTCTTAAAAGCGCTCACGATGGAAGGGCCTTCACGGAAACTCAGGAAAGTGGGAATGTAGGGATAATTCACAGCCTGGATCGAAAAGACATATTCTTTCAATTCAAGGGAAATATGGTCCAGAACCACAATGCATGAAATTATTCTCTCATCTATGAATGCCTGGTCGGCGCCTCCAATGAGATGCAGCTCGCCAAAATCGTCTCTTATAATTACCTGCTCTGAAACGAGTTTCTGGGCTGCGAGCAGGGATTCCCTGGATGTGTCAGCAGGAAAGTAATCCGGTAAAACTGGCATAATACTATTAATGTTTGGGATTTCAATAATTATAGTCTTTCGGTAAAACTTCTGATGATAAAATATGAACCGAATTAAAACATTGTGTTCCAGCTTCCCATTATATAGTAAAGACATCGGGATAGACCTGACAATTCCATCAGGCAGGTTCAAATGGTTCCTCGCCTCCATCCTTTTCGGCGCAAGGATAAGTAAAAGGATAGCAATGAAGACTTCCAGGACCTTCGAAAAATATGATGTCCTTAGCCCTGAGAAAATCCTTGATGCAGGCTGGGATGAGCTTGTGAGGATACTGGATGAAGGCGGGTATGTGAGATATGATTTTTCAACTGCAACGAAGCTGCTGAATATAATGAAGGAACTCAAGGAAAAATACGGTTCGCTGGAAAAGCTACATGCACAATCGGGTAACACCGAAGAGCTGAAAATTAAGTTAATGGAGTTTAAAGGGATTGGCGAGGTTACATCCCAGATTTTCTTGAGGGAGTTAAGAAGGGTGTGGAAAATAGATGTGCCTGTGTCCAATAAAGCCGCTGAAATGGCAGAAAGAATGAATATTGATCTAGAGGAGTTTGAGGGTGAGGAACTGACGAGGGTTGAGGATGCACTGGTGAAATTTTATTTGAGGTATGGGAAAAAGGGAAAGCGGACGGAGAACCCTGCCGAAGGATATCTATATGGGGTTTGAGGAATGGTTATAAGGGGAAAAACTAAAAGAATACATATAGAATGTATATGGAACAAAAAATTAAACATTTAGAGTTCATTCAGAATGTTATAACTAGAATGGCAGCCAATTCCTTTCTCATTAAAGGATGGTGTATTACTTTGGTATCTGCTCTGTTTGCATTAGCTGCTAAAGATGCCAATGTCAAATATATTATAATTGCTTATATTCCCGTCTCCGTCTTTTGGATTCTCGATGGCTATTACTTATTTCAAGAAAGATTATTCAGAGAATTGTATAACCGAATTAGACTGACAAATGAAAATTTAATTGATTTCTCAATGGATACGAGAGCATACAGAGGAGGAATAAATACTTGGGTATCCTCTATTATCTCAACAACTTTGTGTATTTTTTACATATCGCTAATCTTAACAATGCTAATAATAATGTATTTATTAATCTAACTACGATTTGAAGATCAAAAAAGTCAATTGCTCCAGAAAAATTGTTCTAAATGCTAAACAACACAAAAAATAGTATGAAAAAAATAATAAAGAGAAGAAAAGATGGTGTAATTCAGTCATATTGGATAGGCAAAAATCAAACAAGAATATTAAATAGAAAAGGAAGAGGACAAAAAAAGAAGAATATATATGAATGTGTTAGAAGAAGAGTATTTTTTAGCTTTCATTATGAAAGAGATGCTATAAGGGCTGCGCAAGTTAGAAACAGCAATGTAGTAAAAAATAAATCTATTGAAGCTTCAGATTTTATTGATGCTGCCAAATGGGAAGAGGTAAAAAGATGCGGAGAGGAAGCTATAAAAAGATGGATTGAAAATCAAATAAGTGGAACTTCTGTTACTGCCGTTTTAATTGGAGCAAAAACATCGGAAAGAAAATGGATTAAACATGAAATTGATGAAAGTTTGAAGAGAGGGAATGGCTTGTTGGCGATATATATCCATAAATGTCCTTTGTTTGATGGTAGAACTGATACAAAAGGGAAAAATCCATTTGATAATTTAAGCATTGAGAAAAATGGTCAAAAAAAATATTTATCTGAGATTTACTCGGCTTATGATTGGTTTGATGATAATGGAAGAGAAAACCTGGGTTATTGGATTGAAGAAGCAGCTCGAAAGGCAGGAAGATAATCTATAAGTAATATCAAAAATTCCAACAGCTTATTAAATTAATCAAAACAAGTATGGACAGTAGATGAAATATGGGAATTGCCAGAAAATACATAGCAAAAGGAGTAATAGAGGAACTTATAATCGAATATCATAATAAGGGGTATTCAATCTCCAGGATAGCAGAAAATATTGATGTGCCGATAGGAAAAGTAATGGATGTACTTTCAAGGCTTAATGAAGAGAGTGATATTGATAAAACTCTTGACAAGATTGAAACCAGTTCATTGGACTGATGGCAAAGAAAATTATATGTAGAAGACAATATCTGATGGATAATCCCACCGCAAAGGACGCCGGACATTAAGGCTTCATACAATTTACACCCAATCCGAGAAAGTATAATAATCTAAAACATGTATTAAGCCATCGATACACATGGCTGACAAATACGAACAGGTGCTTGAACTGGCAAAGCGCCGCGGATTCTTATGGAACTCATTTGAGCTGTACGGCGGTACGGCAGGTTTTTTCGATTACGGACCACTTGGCGCAATGCTAAAGCGCCGCGTTGAGAATATCTGGCGTGACATATTTGTGATAAATGAAGGTTATTATGAGATCGAAGCGCCCACGATCGGTATTGAAGACATATTTATTGCATCCGGGCATGTGGGCGGATTCTCAGACCCCCTGACTGAATGCCAGAAGTGCCATGAAGATTTCAGGGCAGATCATCTTGTCAAGGACATAATAGAAAATCCGGATACCCTGAGCGCAGAAGAACTCACGGATGTTATTGGAAAAAATAATGTCAGATGCCCTGAGTGCGGCGGAAAGCTAGGCAACGTGTATGAGTTCAATCTCATGTTCAAAACTGCGATCGGACCCGGCGGAAAGCGAACAGGATACCTTCGCCCCGAGACGGCCCAGGGAATGTTCGTGGATTTCCCGCGCCTTGTCAAATTCTACCGCGACCACCTGCCCTTTGGTGCAACGCAAATTGGCAAAGCTTACAGAAATGAGATCTCCCCGCGCCAGGGCGTGATACGCCTGCGGGAATTTACGCAGGCTGAAGCAGAGATATTCATCGATCCGAGGGACAAGACACATCCTAAATTTAAAGAGGTCGCTGATATTTCCATGAACCTGTATTCGCAGGATGGCCAGGTAAGTGGTAAAACCACAAAAATGTCACTGGGCGATGCTGTAAAGAACGGGATCATAGCTCATGAATTCCTTGCGTACTGTCTTGCCATGACCCATCAGTTCCTCGTTCGGGTTGGTGTCTCCCCTGAAAAATTGCGGTTCAGGCAGCACATGAAGGACGAGATGGCACACTATGCTGCGGATTGCTGGGATGCCGAGATATTGAGCGACAGGTTCGGGTGGGTGGAAGTTGTAGGTATCGCTGACAGGACTGATTTTGACCTGAAAGCCCATGCAAAACAGAGCGAGAAGGAATTAAGCGTATATGTTTCATACGATACCCCCAGAAAAGTCCAAAAATTCGTTGTCAAACCAGACATGGGAGTTCTTGGTCCAATGTTCAAGGGAAAAGCAGGAAAGGTTGCAAATGCCCTGAAAGCGCTGAAGCCGGATGAACTTTCAGGTGATGTAATAGAAGTGACAGTTGATGGCGAAAAAATCAATATCGATAAAAAATCCGTGAAATTTGAAACAGTAACAGAGGAAATCCACGGAGAGAATATAATACCGCACGTGATAGAACCATCATTTGGCATTGACAGGATCACGTATTCGTTGCTTGAACATTCATATTTTGAAGAAGAAACAAAAGAAAAAGTAGATGATGAAGAGGAAGAAAATGAGGGCAAAAGAATCGTATTGCGCCTGCCCCCTGAAGTGGCGCCTGTGCAGGCAGCGGTTTTGCCTCTTCTTTCCCGTGATGAATTGAGAAAACCCGGGAATGAAATCGTAAGTAAACTCAGGAAGGCCGGGATACTCGTGGCTTTTGATGATTCAGGAACTATCGGCAGGCGGTATCGCCGAAATGATGAGATAGGGACTCCGTATTCGATAACTGTGGATTACCAGACGCTTGAGGATGGAACTGTCACGATCAGGGAGAGGGATACGATGAAGCAGGTGCGGACGCCCATCGTTGATATTGAAAAGAAGGTTTACGATCTGATTTACAGGGGTAAATCATTCGATGATGCAGGGAAAGGAATTTGATACTATAGTTATCCGCCAAAATAAAAAAACAACTAACTGAACGAACTCACAACTAACTCACGAGTTCGTGTCAGTTCGCATTAGTTCGTTGTTAAAAATTATCAGAAGGTTTGCGTAAGACTATAATTTAACTTTATAATCACACCCTCCCCGTATCCTCACTTCCGCACTGGGGGCAGGGTATCGGGATAAAGTTCGGGTCAGCCTCAAAAACAAAACTGCAAACGTTGCATCTGAAGAATACGGCATCCTGGTTTACTTCTTCCATAATATATTAATCGTCAAAACTTAAAATAAATCTTTCCCCATCCACAAAAAGCTCAGGTTCCTTGATGATACCATCAAGATGGATTCCGGCGATCACATCCCCGCCAAAAGTGCTGTTATCACCGAGTGCGATATGAACCGTACCTGCGACTTTTTCATCTTCAAGCACATTCCCGATAAGCTTAGCTTTTGGATTGATCCCGATACCGAATTCTGCAATATTTCGAGCCTTTTTCCCTACTTTATCAAGTATTGAGTTCAACTCCAGCGCATGCTTGCCCCTGATATTAGTCACATACCTGTTTTTAACCGTAAATTCAAGAGGAGAATCAAGGAGGCCAAAACTGCTCATGGAACCATCGACCACGAAAATGCCATTGGCGTCTTTCGGGGCTATATAAAGCTCTCCTGCCGGAAGATTGCTGCGCTGCATCCGGGTTCAAGAGACATTCCCGTGTCCATATGCCATTTGCATCCTTCAAGGTCAAATAATATGTCTGTGCCTGAATGTGTAACAACACGGATTTTCTTTGCATTCTCAAGCTTTTTATTCAATTCAATAGCGATCTCATTGATCTTATTGTAATCAGCGGTCATCCCGCCCTGTGCCATCATTTTCTCGGTGATGCCGGGCATGGAAGCGACTCTTGCTCCTGCTTTACAGGCATTTATCTTTGCCTGCGTGTGGGTCAGGGAAAAAGTTGTCGGGGCGATAACTACATCAGAATTTTTCATTGCTTCGGCTACAGACAGGGGTATTTCTTCACCATGCCGGGTGTGCGGGAGCATTGTCATCAGGATAACCTCGCAGCCCAGGTTTTTTGCGGCTTCGAACAGGCTTTTGCCTATCGGGGCTGGTGTTGAAGTATCAACCACGATCAGCACTTTTTCTTTGCTTTTCACGCCGTAGCATTCCATTACTTTATTTGCGCCTTGATTTATCATTTATTAAATTTTTCTCGGATCCTTTATTTCCCCGTACAGCGCGCTTGCTGCCGCAGTCGCGGGAGATGAGAGATAAACAAAAGCATCCGGGCTTCCCTGCCTGCCCTTGAAATTCCTGTTTGATGTTGAAAGTCCGACTTCACCTTTTCCAAGAAGCCCGAATGAGCCGCCCATACATGGTCCGCAGCAGGGCGATTCAACGATAGCTCCTGCTTCCATGAACTGCTCCACGTATCCGGCTCGAAGTGTCTTCATGTATTCAGTATGCGAAGCCGGGATTATCAAAAGGCGGACACCTTTTGCGACTTTTTCGCCATTCATCATCTTAGCAACGATCTCAATATCCTCAAAGCGCCCGTTGGTGCATGAACCCACAAACACCTGGTCGATCTTTGTTCCTTCCACTTCTTCAACCGATTTTACGTTATCAACATTATGCGGGCATGCAACCTGCGGTGAGAGGTCGCTTACATCATATTTTTTGACTTTGGCAAACGATGCATCCTCATCGCTCTTCCACTTCGGGTCAAGCTTAAAACCAGGTATCTTTTCCTTCAGGTATTTTTCTGTGGTCTTATCGGCTTCCACAATTCCAGCTTTCCCGCCCATTTCTATTGCCATGTTGGACATGGTCATCCTGCCCGGAATATCCATATTCCTGACAGTTGAACCGCAGAATTCGCTGGTCATATACCTCGCGCCTTCGACCCCGACATCACCGATAAGATGCAAAATGACATCTTTCGGGTAAACACATTCTGGCAGTTTTCCTTCAATCTCAAATCTAAATGTCTGCGGCACACGGAACCACAGCTTTCCGGTTGCAAAAACAAATGCCATATCTGTGCTTCCAATACCAGTGGAAAAAGCGCCAAGCGCGCCATAAGCGCATGTATGAGAATCAGAGCCTACAATGAGGTCGCCCGGTCTTACATGACCTTTCTCAGGCATCACCTGGTGGCATACACCCTCAAAAACATCATAATTCAGGATATCCTGCTCTTTTGCGAACTGGCGAAGGAAAATATGGTTCGCTGCTGCATTCAGTGAATCCGCAGGTACCTGGTGGTCAAAAAGAATAATAATTTTACTCGGATCCCAGACCCTGGGATTTTTCTTGCCTTTTACAATTTCCCTGAAACCCTCAACAGCAAGCGGACCCGTAATATCATGTGTCATGGCGCAATCAATATTTGCGAGGACAAAATCTCCCGCTTTTACTTTTTTGTTGGTTGCTTTACTGAAAATCTTTTCTGAAATTGTTTGTGCCATGAGGCCTTATTGATAGCTTGAAATTATTTAATCTTTTGGAGATATCAGAACATTTTAATGCCAAAGGGGTGCATTTTGTGATATTATGACCGAAGAGTTTTGTATAGTTCCTGACACAAGTGTAATAATTGACGGCCGGATAACAGCCAAATTAAAAGCGGGCGAATTCAAATCGGCCAGGATCATAATAGCAGAAGCGCTTATGTCCGAGCTTGAAGCGCAGGCGAACCGCGGGAAAGAGATGGGGTTCAAAGGCCTTGAAGAGCTAAAAGAACTAAGCGACATGGCAAAAAGAGGGGAGATAACGCTTGAATTCACAGGAAAAAGACCATCTCTTGAGCAGATAAAACTTGCATCAGGAGGAGAAATCGATGCCATGATCAGAAGCATTGCTGTCGAGAACAACGCCCTTTTCATCACAAGCGACAGGGTGCAATCGGAAGTCGCACGCGCCAAGGGATTGAATGTTGAATTCCTCATGCCCCTCATGGAAGAATTAAAAGCCCTTAGCATCGAAGATTATTTCACCAATGATACTCTTTCAGTCCACCTCAAGGTAAATGTCCAACCGTGCGCAAAAAGAGGCAATGTGGGTAAACAGAAGCTTGTGAAAATCAGGGAAGAAGCCAGCACGGAAAAAGAGCTTCATACGATCATACGGGAACTGATAGAAAGAGCAAAACGAGATCATGATTCGCATCTTGAAATAGAATACGATGGTGTCATGGTATTCCAGATCGGATCAATGCGCATAGCAGTAGCACAGCCGCCATTTTCTGATGGGCTGGAAATAACAGCGGTAAGACCGGTCGCACAGGTCAGGCTTGATGATTATAAACTCAGCACGGAATTAAAAAACAGGATAATCGAACGGCAACGGGGGATTCTTGTGGCAGGCCCGCCTGGTGCCGGGAAATCTACATTTGCAGCAAGCGTGGCCGAGGTACTTTTCGAGCAGGGTTTTATTGTCAAAACAATGGAGTCGCCTCGCGATCTGCAGGTGCCTGAAGCAATAACACAGTATGCGCCCATCCAGAGAGATATGGAAAAAACCGCGGATATCCTGCTTCTTGTAAGGCCGGATTACACTATTTATGATGAGGTCAGGAAGACAAAGGATTTCCAGGTATTTGCAGATATGAGAATGGCAGGCGTTGGGATGATTGGAGTTGTACACGCCACAAGGGGTGTTGACGCTATCCAGAGGTTGATCGGCCGCGTTGAACTGGGGATAATTCCGCAGGTAGTGGACACTGTGATATTTATTGACAAAGGAGAAGTTTCAAAGGTATATGATGTAATATTTACTGTTAAAGTGCCGCAAGGGATGGTTGAACAGGACCTGGCAAGACCAGTGATAACAATAGCGGATTTTGAGACAAAAGAGATCGAGTATGAAATATACACATATGGCGAACAGGTTGTTGTGATGCCTGTGACCGGGGTTGAAAGGGAACGCCCGGCCACATGGGGGCTTGCTGTCAGGGAAATCGAAAAAGAATTGATGAAATATACCGGCAACAGGGTTGATGTGGAGATTATATCGGATTCCAGCGCTACTGTTTACATGGATGAAGGCGATATAGCCGGAGTTATCGGGAAAGGCGGCAAGACTATTGACCTGATCGAAAAAAAGCTGGGGATACATCTTGATATTCGTGAGAGAAAGGCTGATATGCCATGGAAAGAAAGGGCAAAGCCACAAAAAAAAGAGAGCGCAATTTTGAGTTTTGTGCCTGCAGTTGAGCGTTCAAAGAAGTATGTTATACTTACAGTCAAGGAATTATCTGGCGCAACTGTAGATGTCTACAGAGGTGATGACTGTCTTTTCACAGCGACAGTAGGAAGAAAGGGGGACGTGAAGATAGGAAAAGAGACCGAAGCTGCTTTTCGTATAATGGAGAATCCTTCTATAGTTACAATGAGATTGGTTCGTGAGGAGTAATCCGAATAATCCTGTATTTTTTGTCTGGTTTTTAAAGGGGCTCATGGATTTTTTTAAAATTTTTTATAGTTTTTCAAGCATTCAAACTTGAAATCGGAATTTTATTATTTAAAAATGATTATAAACTATCATTAGACAATATAAAACAAAAATAAACAGTACTATACTTTTTAATTCAATTTAGGACGATATAAACTCATTAAAACCTTCAACAAGTATATAATCAGTCGTTGTGATACGAACATTTGTGATATTCTGCGAATATGAAAAACATATTCAATTTCGTATATTTACGAATTGAAGTGGCGAATGACAAAACATTTTGATGCCCATTCGCAGAACATCGGACAAAAAAAAGGAGAAAAACAAATGAACAAAAAAATGATTTTTGGGACATTGCTTTTAGTAATGGCTCTGGTACTGATACCACAAGGGTCAGCAGCGACTCTCGACGGAGCAGCTATATACGCAGCTAAATGTCAAATGTGCCACGGAGATATAACCGTCCACAACATGATTCCTTCTGGAATAACAGCAGACCAAATAACAGCTGCCTTTGCACCAGGCGGAAAAATGTACGGTAAGGGTGTTACATTATTGCCAGGAGAAGCACAGGCAATAGCCGATGCTATAACACCACCTGCAGCAGATACCACTGCCCCTGTCATCACCATAACTGGCGCGAACCCTGCTTCAGTAACAGTAGGTAGCACCTATGTTGATGCCGGAGCAACAGCAAAAGATGCAGTTGATGGAGTTGTAGCTGTAACAGCAGTGAGCACGGTTGATACCTCAATTGTAGGATCATACACTGTCACTTATTCAGCAACCGATGCGGCAGGAAACAAAGCCACTGCGGTCAGGACAGTCAAAGTCGTAGCAGCAGCAACAGATACAACTGCCCCTGTCATCAACATAACTGGCGCG
>CABMCA010000012.1 GCA_902384525.1 uncultured archaeon | reverse complement strand
ACATATCTGTCCGGGCCAATGTGCGCTGTGCCAATGCCGCCAAAGAAGGAATGAAAAAAGCCCTTGATGTGGCTTTTAAGGGCGGCGCTGTAACAGGGATATCTGTCGCAAGCTTTGCGCTTCTTGGTGTCAGCGGGCTGTTCATAGCCTTTGGCGGCAACGTTAATGCTGTAGATAAAATCGTGGGATTCGGATTTGGCGCTTCACTTATCAGCCTTTTTGCAAGGATAGGAGGCGGCATTTTTACCAAAGCAGCAGATGTAGGAACAGACCTTGTAGGAAAAGTAGAAGCAGGTATTCCTGAGGATGACCCCCGCAATCCTGGTGTTATTGCAGACAATGTCGGGGATAATGTAGGTGACTGCGCAGGAATGGCAGCAGACCTTTTTGAAACTTATGCAGTAACCGCTCTTGGTGCAATGCTTATAGGTGTCACTGTTATTGATAAATATCCGAATGCGATAATTTTTCCGTTAGTTCTTGGAGCAGCAGCCATTATCGCTTCAATAATCGGCATATTTTTCGTAAAACTCGGAAAATCCGGAAATATAATGGGTGCAATGTATAACGGAGCGATCGTTGCAGGAATTATATCTTTGGTACTATTCTATTTTATAACCCAACAGTTGATGAATGGTGAAATCAGCTTATTCATATGTGCTCTTATTGGCCTGGGTGTGACCGCAGCAATGATACTTATTACAGAATATTATACGGCAACTGAGCACAGCCCTGTCAGGCAGATAGCCAACGCATCAGTAACAGGTCCGGGAACAAACGTTATTACCGGTCTTGCTATTGGTCTTCAGAGCACTGCAATGCCTGTGATCGTAATATGTGCAGGCATCCTGTCCTCATATTTAATAATGGGAGGCGTGACGAATCCTGCCCTTGGCTTGTACGGCATTGCAATAGCAGCGGCGGCCATGCTTTCAGTTACAGGGATAATAATTGCTATTGATTCTTATGGCCCTATAACAGATAACGCAGGGGGCATAGCTGAAATGGCGGAATTACCAAAGGAAGTCAGGGATATAACAGATCCTCTTGATGCCGTTGGCAACACAACAAAAGCAGTAACCAAAGGTTATGCCATAGGGTCAGCAGCATTAGGTGCACTTGCGCTTTATGCAGCTTATAGCAGCGAAATAACAAAACTACGTGGAAGCCCGTTAGAACTCAGGCTTTCAGATCCGATGGTACTCGCTGGATTACTCATCGGCGGCATGATCCCATTCCTGTTTGCAAGCTTCCTTATGGGAGCTGTTGGAAGGGCGGCAACTACCATAGTTACAGAAATCAGGCGCCAGTTCAGGGAAATAAAAGGCATCATGGAAGGAACGGCAAAACCGGATTACGGACGCTGTGTGGATATTGTCACCATTGCGGCCCAGAAGGAAATGATAATACCCGGCCTTCTTGCAGTACTTTCTCCCCTCCTGGTAGGTTTCATCCTAGGTCCTGTGGCATTGGGAGGTCTCCTTATTGGTGTTATTATCTCAGGACTGCTTCTTGCGCTTATGATGACAACAGGCGGAGCAGCATGGGATAATGCCAAGAAATACATCGAATCAGGAAACCTTGGCGGAAAGAGACTGCCAGACGGCAGCAAGAACCCAACACATGCGGCGGCAGTCGTAGGCGATACAGTTGGCGACCCCACAAAAGACACAGCAGGACCAGCTATCAACCCATTGATAAAAGTCATGAATATCGTGGCAATATTGTTCGCTGCGCTGATATTTAAATATAGTTTGATGGGATAATTAAAAAAAGGAGAGCATGTGGCGGATAAGCCGCATGCCCTCTGAATATATTTTTTTTATCTTATTACAATAAATACCTTATATCATGTAAAGTATTCAAAAAAGAGAGATCGTTACAATTCGTGTTGGTAGGTCAATTTGCAACACAAATAGCTTCGGCACTTTTTCGATAGGAAAATATTTCCGGATATCTTCCCATTCATATACATTTATTTCAGTCATAGATATTGCTTTTTAATTACAAATACGCCAGATGATTTAAATAAAATTTACTGCGGAAGGTCACTGGACATGAACGCTAATAGATCTTTTTCCTCAAATCAATTAGATCATGCTGATATTTATCTTGCCTATTTAGATGAATTTAAAGATTATTATTCATTTAATTTTACTTTATATCATGAAATAGGTCATGTTGACCATTCAAAAAACGTAGGATTCCTTAATGACAGCTTCCAATCCTCCATAACCAGAGAAAAATATGCCGATGAATATGCCTACAGATATGCATTAGAATGTAATATTGATATATACACTGATATAGCCAAAAAACTCCAGGAAACAGCAGATAAGCTCAATGAACAAGCAAAAAATCATTCGTATGATGAACAATATGAAGCACTACTGGTTGAATTAGATAAATTACTGACAAAACAAACACTCTGCATCAATCAAACAAAAATAGATGAAAAATTGTATAGAAACAGAACACAAAAAATATATTTTTATAATTTAAAGTAAAAATCGATAGAAAAAAAATAATCCCTCATTAAGTCGTATACATCGCATTGATCTTTACATAATCATAGGTCAGATCGCAGCCCCAGGCAATTGCGCCGAAATTCCCAAGACCAATATCCACTTCAATGATGATTTCCTTGCTTTCCATAATTCCCTTTAGCTCATCGAGCTTTCCCTCTGCGATTTTTCCTGAATCAACAAGCACAACCTCATTTATAGTATCAGAGAACTTAAGCGATATCTTATCCTGGTCGATATCAGCGCCTGAATATCCGGCGGCTGCAACTACCCTTCCCCAGTTTGGATCTTTACCGAATATCGCAGTTTTCACAAGCGGCGAACGCACTATCGCCTTTGCAGCCCTTCGTGCGTCTTTTGCGCTTTTTGCTCCTGTAACTCTTACCTCAATTAACCTGCTTGCTCCCTCTCCGTCTTTTGCTATCATTTTTGCAAGGCTGATACACACATGGTCAAGCCCTTCCTGGAAAATATCTTCTTCGCATTCATTAAATCCAGTTGCAGTTAACAGCGCCATATCATTTGTGCTTGTATCACCATCAACCACCAGCATGTTAAAACTCTTATCAACTGCCTTTCTCAAGGCAGCGTCAAGAGTAACTTTAGATAAAGTGGCATCTGTAAATATAAAAGCAAGCATCGTACCCATATTCGGTTCGATCATCCCTGAACCTTTCGCGATACCCCCGATCCTCACACCATTATCAAGCTCTATGGCTATCTCTTTCATGGAAAGATCAGTTGTCATGATAGCTCTTGCGGCAGCTTTGGCCGATTCTTCCGTATCTGAGAGCCGATTATAAACCTCATCCAGATGCCCCCCGATCCATGTCCTGTCAAGATTTCGCCCGATCACGCCGGTTGAGGCTACTCCTATATCATAAGGTTTGCAATTCAATTTTTTTGAAAGTATCTCGGCCATCCATTTCGCATCGATTATGCCTTTTTCACCTGTGAACGCATTTGCGCATCCGCTATTGGCAATTATCGCTTTTAGATTCCCCTTTTCAAGATAGGATTTTGTTACAATAAGCGGTGCAGCTATCACTTTGTTTCTAGTAAAAACACCAGCAGTTTCAAGTTCCCGGGCATCTGCAACCATGATCGCAAGCCCGTTCTTTCCCTGCTTTATCCCATTAGCTCTTATGCCTTTTACTGCACATATGCCGCCATTTATTGTTTTCATTGTCATTGCGCTGATCCTGCCAGGCCCCTTAATATATCACTTCGGGCAACTATTCCGACGAGATTTCCATTATCGATGACTGGCAGCCGGTTAACTTTATATTTTACCATAATACCTGAAGCATCTTCCAGTTCATCCTCCGGGGAAATTACATGGACATCCTTTGTCATTATATCCTCTACAGGCCGAAGCTTAAGGTTTTCAAGGGCTTTCTTAGTCTCTTCGATCCTGACAAGATTCCGTATGGGTATCTCAATTATTTCAAATGGACTTGGAAGCCACAATTCATTTGAAAATTCCGGCATCTTGAATAACTTTAAGAGGTCAGTTTCGGAAACAAGTCCTACTACTTTTCCTTTATCAACAACGGGCAATCCGCTGATATGGTTCTCTTTGAACAGGTTCGAAATATAGCTTAATGAGTCACCAGGCGAACATGTGATAACGTCTTTATTCATAACATCTTTTATTTTCATAATAATACCTCACGGAGCAAAACCGGGCGACCAGAGACCTGTTGTCTCAGGAAGGCCAAACATCAGGTTCATATTCTGGATAGCCTGGCCTGATGCTCCTTTTACCAGGTTGTCAATTGCAGATATCACAACAATCCTGTCGCTTCCCTTTTCAACCTCAAAACCTATGTCGCAGAAATTGGAACCGCGTACATTTCCCAGCATGGGTATGCCTTTTATCAGCCTTATGAATGGTTTATCCATGTAAAAATCACTGTATATCGCTCTGACATCTTCTTCGCTTAATTGTTTCTTCACGAAAATATGCGCCGTTGTGAGAATCCCCCGCACAGAGGGAATAACATGCGGCGTAAAGCTGATGCTTTTCAGGCTGCCATCAAGCCGTGTGAGTTCCTGCACGATTTCGGCGCGGTGGCGATGTGTTGTGAGCTTGTATGCCTGGATATTCTCGGCCATGTTCGGATAATGGGAAACCGAACTTGGCTCTGCTCCAGCCCCTGATATCCCGCTTTTTGAATCAAATATTACGCGCTCGATCAGTCCTGCATTGGCAAGAGGCGCGGCAGCAAGCGAGGCACCAGTGGGATAGCAGCCTGGATTTGCGATAAATTGCTGTGATGATACTTCCGGATGGAGTTCCGGTATTCCGTATACCGCTTCGCGCGGGTCTGCGTGTTTGAGTTTATAGGTTTTTTCAAAAACATCGGTTTTGAGACGATAATCGGCGCTAAGGTCTACGACCTTTACACCTGCCTTAATAAGTGCAGGAACAACCTGCATAGCTGTGCCATGAGGAACGGCTGTAAAAACGATGTCGCAGCATGAGGCAGCTTCAACGGGTGTCAGGTCTTCAAATTCAAGGTCAACAATTTTTCGAAGATGGGCATGTGTATCACTGATTTTTTGTCCTTTTCTGCTGCGTGAAGTAACTGCTTTGATGTTTGCTTCCGGATGCTGGGAAAGAAGCCGCATCAATTCACCGCCTGTATATCCGGAGCCTCCGATTATTCCGATGTCCATGTAATCCCTAAATGCCGGGATAAATAATTATACTTTTGTTTCCTGCAAGCTTATTGGCGATCCTTATCAGATCGTTCGTGATATTCGATTCATGGAAAAAAAGATGCGATTTGCATGTGCAGTCACTGCACCCAAAGCCCGGGATGAATTGTAAAAATTCCATAAGTGTTTGTGCAGCTTTGCATTCAAGAGCTTCACCTGTCGGCAATAGTACGGAGCATATCACTTCCGACCGGGGAAGAAGGTGATCTATGTGCCATTTTCTCGTGCTGTTCTTACCAGAAGCCACATTGAAATGTCTTGTGACGCGCTTGAATCCTCCGGTTCCAAGAGCTGAACCGATGTAATAGTAATAGCCGGACTTGAAATGGAAATTCCCAAGTTTTCCTATGGTCAGGTCGATGTTGTTATTCAACCTGAGGATGAGAATATATGTACCTTTCATTTTTGAACTTTATAGTTACGATCCTTATTTAATCGTGAGTCTAAAAAAGGTTTTAGTGTTCCGGTAGCACTCTTATGATAATCAGCTATTTTACGGTGCTACTACACAATATGATTGTAGTGTGCCGGCAGGTTTGGGGAGTGGGGATTAAGAATAAAATCGGTTACCTGCCCGCGCACATCATAATTAGTTCTATTTTACGATTTTTCCGGATTTTTCCGGATTATTCCAAACATCAAAGCTTTATGTAATAAGAATCATTTCAAGGCTCGCGCGGAGGTCGCCCAGCCAGGTCAAAGGCGCAGGATTTAGGGTCCTGTCTCGCAGGAGTTCATGGGTTCGAATCCCATCCTCCGCATACTTCGGCAATAAGCTTCTATTCAATTCTCTTAATTCTATATAATTTCTTTAAATTCCCTGGGGATATAGGAAATGGGATTTTGCCTTCAATGCATTTTGCCAATATTTCAGGGTTCTATCAGATATCTGCGCTAAGGTATCTGCGCCATGTAAGATATCTTTTTCACCTGAATTTATAAATAACCGCCCCTGCTATATCCTTTACTTTATACAAATATTTGCAGTCCTGCATGGAGGAATAATTAACAAAAGCCTGCTCATAAGTTTTTACATTTGGAAAGAAAACCAGATACCCGTTCTTTTTAATATAATACTCTGCAAAGGATTCGTCAGTGCATTCCAACTTCTCCTGTCTTTGCAGTATTGCCTTTGTTTCTTTCCCGGAATAATATGCAAGCACAGGATAATTAAATGCGGCATACACCGGAGTATCGTCTTTTACTTCTCCTTTCAAAAATTCCGCCACAATAATTGTATCTGTCTTGGCAGAATTCACAAGCGGCTTTCCAAGGTGCTCTGTTAATGCCGAAGCATTAGCTGCAAATATCAGCAAAACAACAAATACTGTGTAAATAGTTGCAAACCTGCGGTTTGAAGAAAGAAGTGCCGGATAAGATAGCCCGTATGCGGCTAATGTATATATTGCAAAAAATATCGGGGCCAAATATCTTTCTTCTTTATGCACCATTGAGGAAAAATAAACGAAAAGAGTGATCGAAGTAAACAGAAATGCTGCAAGATCCTTAAACGCATACTTTCTTGTGGTTTGTTTTGGTCTCTTGAATAGCTCTACTGCCAGGAATGTGATTGCCAGTATTAGACCGATAATAACAGGAATTCCAAAGATCTCTTGGAAATTGGTGATGTAAAAACTAAATGGCTCGGGAGAGCTTGCGCTTACTATTACCTGCCCTTTGATAAATGTGTAAAGGAAAAAGCCATATTTGATTTGCGCGAATATAAAATAAACCGACAAGGGAGTAAATACACCAAGAAGGAAACGCCTCCAGTGCCTTCTGCATTTATCCTTATGCATCAGGAAAACAACCAGGAAAAACAAAAAGAAAAACAAAGATGTAAACCTCGTCAGAATACTCAGCCCAAAAACAAATCCAGATGTGAACAAATAATGGTGGATTTCATCGGGATTTGCGTCCAATGAATTATAATAAAATAGTATGGATATTGTCAGTAGAGAAAGTGCAGGTATATCTGTCAGTATGTAGTGCGATTGCTCCAGGACAAACGGCGATATGCTTAAAAGCAATGAACCGATAACAGCAGCTTGCCAATTAACAATTCTTTTTATAAGATAATATAAGGCAATAACCCCAAGAGAGTTAATAAACGTAACAACTAGCTGTGCCATGTACATATTATGCCAGAAAATATATCCTAGCGAGATTATGAAGGAAAGAAACGGAGGCCTGGAGGCCAGTTCGTCGTAATTTGTTTTTCCACTGCTGAAAACCTCTGCATGCTGAAGGTATACGCTTTCATCCCAATAATGTGAAGCCTCCAACGGGAATAATCGCAAATAGAAGCTAAAAAATAGCAGTAAAAGTATAAAGATAATTTCTGTTTTTTTAGCAGGCATTTTGATTCCTCGTGGTCTTAGTCTGCAATCTCGATAATGGAAACTTTTGTAATATTCAATATCCATCCTGCGTGGGACGAAGCGGTATATATATCTATGGGGAAATGGTGACCTTTTACATCATATAAACGCTTAGATCACAGGAGATTATCTGGCCTGACCCCACTCTTTTATGGTCATGTGGAGCCATACGGAACATTGAGTTGGATATGGCCCGGCGGCTTGCACTCACCTGATCGCTTCCATGTAATGGCAGAAAATAGTCATGGATAACCAGTCGGAGACTACTCTCAAAAAACTCTGCCCCTGGTGACAGCTTACGTAGCTATACCTCTAAGAAGAGAATGGGAGATTAAAATGAAAAATAAGATGGATGGCATTATGACAAAAATAAATAAGATTTTAATAGGAATTTTAATAATATTATCCTTAGCATCAAATGCATCAGCAATGTCTAAAGTTATGATAACATTTGATGATGGATGGACAGATGATTACTATAAAGCATTACCGATAATGCAGGCAAATCATCAGAATGGAACAGCGTTTATAATAACAGGTGAAATAGCGAATGCATCTGGAGGAACCGGTATTGAATATATGAATCTATCTCAACTTAAAGCATTATATTCAGCAGGCTGGGATTTATCAAGCCATACAGTAACTCATTCTGACCTCACAACGCTATCTGCAACCTCATTAAATTCCGAGCTTGTAAATAGCAAAGCATGGTTAAATAATTCAGGATTTACAAAGGCTTCAAGGTTCTTAGCGTATCCATACGGTGAATATAACTCAAATGTGGAAACGGCAGTTAAAAATGCTGGATACATTTCTGCAAGAACTGTTAATTATGGAACTATGACAAGTAATCTTTACGAATTACCAGCATTATTAACTTATGGAGTCCCAGGATATGGAAACCCTGCCACACCTGTATCTTACATAGAAACTGAAATAAATAAATCAATATCATCTAATGGAGTATTAATTATTACATTCCATCTTATATCTGATGTTTGTTGTATAGCTGGTATTAATTCTCCTGAAGAATATAAAATATCTGATTTTAAAGCGATAAGCGATTTCCTTAAAAATAAATCAGATGCAAATCAATTGCAAGTTATAACGATGTCACAGTATTTCAATACATCTAGCGCGGGAACTGCGACACTGACTGTTTGCCCGGGAGGATGCGTATATTCAAGCATACAGGATGCGATAAATGCATCGAGTAGTGGGGATACAATTGAGGCACAAAGCGGCATTTATTACGAGAACGTGAACGTGAATAAGCAATTGACATTGCGTGGGATAGGTATGCCTGTAGTGGACGCAAGGGGAAGCGGGAATGCGATCACGCTTGCCGCGGATGGAATTACACTTGAAGGATTTACTGCGACCGGGGCAGGCGGTTATTCAGAGGCAGGGATCAAAGTCACTTCAAGCAGCAACACACTGAGCGGCAACAATGTATCGAACAACAAATACGGTATCTATCTGTTCTCTTCCAGCAACAATATGCTGAGCAACAACTTTTTCAACAATATCAACAATTTTTACAACAGTGGTACGGGCAGCAATATTTGGAACATCACAAAAACCCCAGGCATCAACATCATCGGTGGCTCTTATCTCGGCGGCAATTTCTGGGCTTATCCGAACGGCACAGGCTTCAGCCAGGCCTGTTCTGATAGCGATAAAGATGGGATATGCGATTCTCCCTATATACTTGATAGTAACAATACTGACTACCTGCCACTTGCAAAGAATACGGTTGGATTGCCAAAAACCGGCGATATAAATGGTGATGGCAAATTGACCCTTGTGGATGCAATTTACCTGGCAAAGCATGTTGGAAGTTTCAGCGGATATGAGACAATTTATGCTGATGGTGACATTAACGCCAACGGAAAAGTTACTCTTGTGGATGCAATATACCTGGCAAAGCATGTTGGAGGATTCATCGGATATGAAAAAATTTATTAAGGGAGATAGCGCGATATTAGGTAGCAGGCAGAACCGTTAAAAGGTTACTGCTCTATCTTATTAAATAGAGCAGTTAATAACTTTTTCATCTACTTATATCACAAAGCGATGGTTCGTCCATTCCCTGTCCTGCCGAGAATTTCCGTGTCTCTTGTTCCATTTGTTGTGTATGCTTGAAATTTTACTGCTATTATAGTTACACGCATAACATATGATAATAATTTGTTCCAAACAAGAATAATCCGATCCAACCCAATGCAAAGCTTAAACTCTTCGAAAATGTTTTAAAATTAGCTTGAATCAGGTCTTTCAATT
>CABMCA010000011.1 GCA_902384525.1 uncultured archaeon | reverse complement strand
TTCTTAAAAGGCATCGGGATAACTTTCAGGCGAGATGAGGAGACGAAGAGGCCAAGGGTCAATAAGCTTGATTCCCAGCTTGACAGGACGCAGAAGGCAGAAGGGGAGTATTATTATAGTGTGGAAAAATAGAGTGAGGTTTTTCAAAAAGAAAAAAATTTTAAACTACTATGTCTCCTGTTGTTCCATAGTCATAGTTGTTCCAGGTCTGTCCCTTATAGTTATATGTCCAGCCCCAATTCGGCTGTGAGAAGTTGCTAACTCCAGTGAAATACGTATTTATCCAGCTGAATATGTTTGTTGGGCCTGTCTGACCAGCACCATATGTTCCTTTCAGGACATCTGCTTTACTTCCTCCATAGTCAAATGTTCCTATGTTACCATTTACCGATAAGGCTGGGTCAGCTTTTAATGTTCCATTGAATGTTGCAACATACCCGCCGTGGAACGTTCCAGACGCATCTTTAGATGCTGTACCTGTATTGCCCGGGCCTGGTACTCCTGCAAATGTTTGCCATTTCCCTTCATATTTAGCTACTGCATAGAAACTCCCGTCAGGGATTTGCCATACTTGGATCTGTCTATTGTAGTTATCAATAGCCCAGTACCCTGCAAGTCCGCTGTCCTCGTCATTTATGACTTTAAGAGTTACATCTAAGACTAATACTGAACCTTCAGGAACTCCACCTATGTTGACAAAACTGCCGTGACTGGGTAAACTTGGTGCTGCAAATGCCACTGATGCCATTGCGGATACTATAACCGCAGTAACTATCAGTGCTGCTACGATTCTTATTTGTTTCATTTTTTATCTCCTTTTATTTTTAAGTATTTACATCTCGGCAAAGTTCGTTTGTGGCTGCCCTATATAGAGCCCCACTTAGTTGCCCGATGCACTCACCACACTACCCTCACGGGCAAATCCCTGTGCATCTCGGATTTTTCAAGGTATGGTTTGAGTTTAATTAATTTATAGAAAAGCATATAAAGCTTTCTATTCATTAAAATGAATAATAATTATGATAGTCCTAATAACCATATTAATTTTGTCAAAAGATGAAGAGAATGAGCCAAGGCAGGAACGCCAATTCATACCCGGCGCGCCGCCTATGGAACCACGAAGAGTCGCTTTTCTTCGGTTCGTAAGAGGTTTGATTTATTTCGATAGAACACAGATTGCGCGGATGAGCGCAGATTAAATAAGCAAAATTCAGACTTTCGCCCAGCTCCGCCTCCAGTGCTTCTGCCAGTCGCACCCCTGACGGCGCAACCCGGTGAATTTGGGGAGGCTGGGTAAACATCATTATCTACGTGTTGAATCAATATTAACCATAACAGATAATTGATAGAGATATGCCGGGTCTAAAATTTGGTAATAATTTATATACGAAAGCTCTACATATTATTATCTGAAAATATTAAAAGAATAGAAATTTCGATAAAATATTAGAGGGAGGGAAAAATATGCAAAAAAACTTAAAAGCAATTATACTTACTGCTGATAAGTTCGAAGATATGGAAGTTTTCGTTCCATATTTCAGACTGCTTGAGGAAGGTTTAGAAGTAGACATAGCAGCACCGCAAAAAGGACATATCCATGGGGAACATGGTTACAGTTTAGAGATTGAAAAGACCTTTGACCAGGTAAATCCAAAAGACTATGATCTACTTATTTTGCCCGGAGGGTCCCCGGACGGGGCACCAAGAACAGTCAGTAAGAATATAAAAGCACAAAAGATAACAAAGTTCTTTTTTGATGACAACAAAACAGTGGCGGCAATCTGCCATGGGCCATATACTTTAATCTCATCTGGTGTAGTTAAGGGAAGAAAAGTAACATCTTTCTGGGGCGATGGAGTTCCTGAAGAGTTGAAAAAAGCAGGAGCTGATTATGAAGATACAGAGGTTGTAGTTGATAAAAACCTTATTACCTCAAGATATCCGATGGATCTGCCTATGTTTATGAGAGAAATTATGAAGATGATTGGGGATATAAAGAAATAAAATCAGAAATTCGATTGCCTGCGGCTCATATCTTTTCGCACACGATCAACTCATTCCCGAATCCGAATACATGAAGCGTCCTTGTCCCGGCCAATCCTTCCTCAAGCTTTGTCCTTATCTGCCAGTAGTTTTTAGGATCAATATCAAATCGCAGGACAACATTTTTTGCTTTCAGGTTTTTTAATACATCTTTTAATTTTGGCATGTCCTTATCCGTACTGGCCAAAAACCTGTAACTGTCCTTAAAAAAATCAGAACCAATAAGCTTTGATGAAGTCAAAAGTGTACGCCGCTCATCACCTTTATAAAAAAATACATCTTTATTTTCTTTT
Source organism: uncultured archaeon (assembly GCA_902384525.1). Taxonomy (GTDB): domain Archaea; phylum Halobacteriota; class Methanosarcinia; order Methanosarcinales; family Methanoperedenaceae; genus Methanoperedens. The sequence goes on along the minus strand of CABMCA010000011.1, from coordinate 29,035 downwards.
GCCAGATTCTGCGATAATTCATTCAGAAGCTTTGCTTTAACAACAGAAGGCTCGGGTTCATAAACATAATCACAAACCGGACTTTTCCTGATCCGGGGCGCATCGGATGAACCCAGCCTAACACCTCCGGGAAGTGCAACTGCACTTCTATCACAGGATTTTAGCGAGCCTGAATATAATGTCAGCCTGTTCAATTGCCCGTTCAATGAAAGGTACTCGCGCTCACTATCAAGAACGATCCGTTCAGGCGGCATCTGGGGCGGTGCATGGAATGCAAGATCGGGTGTGACATCTGAATACATTTTTATTATTTTCGGAATAGGAGGCTCAAGATTCTCAAGAGTCCTTTCTTTCTCTGAGAGTGGCCTTGCAGGATCGGAAAAAATGATGTCAGCATCAGATACTTTTTCTTTTATTTCAGGAGATAGCGCATCACCGAGTATGAATTCAACGTTGTCAACACCATATAACCTGCAATTTTGTTTTGCATACTCAAGCTTTTCAGGATTTCTTTCAACTGCATAGACTTTCCTGCACTCTTTTGCAAAAAAAATAACCTGTCCCCCGATCCCGCAGCCCAGGTCTGCGATTATATCTGTCTTTAGCCTTCGTGCGATATATTTTGCGACTATTTCGGGTGTTGAGAGCTGCAAACCTTCTGAATTTGAATAAATGGGTTTTGTGAATTTAATAGTATGTTTATCACGGGTCATGATAAGTCATAATATCCATGGTTTCATATTTATGTTACCTATATTTTGTAATAATGTGAAAAATCAGTTTTATATTATCACATTATCCGGAAATATAATTTCGTACATAAACGAACAGTATTTATATTACTAAAACAATTTAGACTCTATGGAAAATGGCCGGACTACAGTAATTCTATCTACCCAGCGTGGTATGATAGCGCTGGACAGCCCGGTAAAATTAAAGATCCTGGAAATCCTTGAAAACGGAACTGCATCATTTGATGAACTTGTGGAAAAATCTATGAAGGCAAAATCCACGATTTCGGTACACCTGAACGATCTAAAGGAATTAGATCTTATCCGGGAAAAAACATTTCCGCATGATAAACGGAAAAAATTTTTTGTTTTAAATGCTATATATCTTGCGTATTCACAGACACCCTTGGATAACCATTATAATATACAAATGGATTGCATTTCAATATCGAACGGGAATTCATTCAAAGAAAAACTTTTCTGCACACTTCGATATGGACTGGAAGCGTATGGAATAGACCCAACACCTATTTTAAAAACGCTTGGGAACAGTATTGGCGAAAGGATCGGTCCGGAATTGAAATCCCGTAATTTTGGAGGCATACTTGAAGAACTATCTGTTTTTTGGGCGGAACATGAACTTGGGGAGATGAACTTATTAAAAGGCGATCAAACAGGAATTTCGGTTATTGATTGTTATAATTGCGGCAAAATGCCAGATGTGGGAAAAACATTGTGTTCCATGGATGAGGGGATCATTGAAGGGGTCTTGTCCAGTAAATTGAAATCAGAATTCAGGGTAAAGGAAATAGAATGTTATGGTACCGGGCATGATAATTGCAAATTCATCATTGAAAAAGTAGAAGTTTAATGATCATTTAACTGCAAGACATGCATTCAAGCCCGCTGAATTTATTGACAACCGGACAGTCCGAATAATTTTCAGTATCACAGAAGCTGGTGATTTCAGCCTGTGATGGTTTATGAAACTTCGGGTCAAGCATACAGCGTGTATTTTTAAAGTGCTGGCATCCCATAGAATACCTCCACAGCATTTATTGCAGGAATATCTATTAAACTTGACGATTGCAATCTTATTTCGGTACTGAGCAATCCTGGCAGAGATAGGTGTCCAATCTCATATCTTCACAAAATTCAAAAGTACCTTCCCCACAATTCTCGCATACTTTTCTCTTCATTACAAGGTCTGGTTGTATTAAAGTCTCCATTTTAATCACCAATATATAATGATTATTCATTGTATTTAAAGCTTATCATGATTAATAGTGTTAGTAGTTCATACAATATTTTCCAAATTCTCTGATTGTAAGAACTTCTGAATATTTTCTGCTTCTTTTGCTGTTATGCCAGGAACCTTTTTTATCCCGATAACATCCGCTTTCCTTAATTTATCGACTGATCCGAAATACTTCAAAAGAGCCTGTTTCTTCCTGATACCAATTCCTGGTATCCTGTCAAGCAAAGATTCCGTGAGTTTTTTACCACGCAGTTTTCTGTGATACGAAAGCGCGAACCTGTGTGCTTCATCCCTGATCCTTTGCAGCAACTTAAGGCTTGCTGACTCATAGGGTAAGATAACCGGGGATTCCTTATCCAGAGTAAAAATATATTCAAATTCCTTTGCAATGGATGCAATATTCAATTTCAGTCCAAGTCTTGAAATAGCATATTGAGCTGCACTTAACTGCCCCCTTCCACCATCTATCAAGATCAGGTCAGGCATCCGCTTTCCTTCCTCAATCCGCCTCAAATATGCTCTTCCCACAACTTCTCCGATCATAGCATAATCATCCGCACCTTCAACTGTTTTTATCCTGAACCTGCGGTAATTCTTTTTATCCGGGACCCCATTTTCAAATGAAACAAGAGAGCCTGTTGCATTCGTTCCGCTGATGTTTGAAATATCAAAGGCTTCTATTAATGAAGGTAAAACCGGAAGTGATAATGCATCCTTAAGGCCGGAAAGTGCCTCATTTGCCCCCAAACTGCGTGAAATTATTTCCTGTTTAAGTAGCATTCCGGCATTTTCCATGGCAAGATCCATCAATCCTTTCTCAACTTTATTTTTTGGCGTCTTGACCTTTGAACCTTTTCCTGAAAGCCATAGGGATATTGTCTCATCAATAATTTCCTCCGGGGTTATTATTTCTTCAGGAGGCTCTACATTCTGGTAATATTGTTTTATTAAGCTTGGAAGAATCTCTTTATCTTCCGATCCTGCAGTGTCAAGTGAAAAAGTCTCCCTCCCGATTAGTAATCCTCCACTTACATGGAATACCTGTGCGCTGCCAGAATTTCCTTTAACTGCATATGCAATAATATCCTGTTCTTTCCTGCCTGGAAGATTCACCCGCTGCTTCTCGGAAAGCTCAAGTAAGGCATTGATCTGGTCGCGGACACGGGCAGCCTTTTCATAATCCTGTATTTGCGAAAGCCTTTCCATTTCCATATTGAGTGATTGGATTAGCTGATTTTGTTTTCCTTTAAGGAAAGTTGTGACATTATTTATTATTTCAAGATATTCCTCTTTCGTGATATTACCAAGACAGGGTGCAGCACATTGCTTAATGTGATAATTAAGGCATGGGGGACAAGGTAGTTTTTTCTTGCATCTCCTTATACCAAGACCTGAAGCCATTTTAATCACTTCCCTTACCGATTTTGAACTCGGATACGGCCCGAAATACTGCGCCCCGTCCCTTTCCCGTCTCCTGGAAACGCATATGCGCGGAAATTTCTCGTTGGTTATCCTGATAAAAGGATAATTTTTATCATCCCTGAGTTTTACGTTATATCGCGGCCTGTGTTCTTTGATCAGGTTTGATTCAAGAACCAGTGCTTCTACCTCGTTTCCTGTAGTAATATACTCCAACTCCTCCATATTTTTCATAAGGAGGCGGTTTTTGGGTGATTCCTGCTCCCTGAAATACTGGCTTACCCTGCCACGAAGTGAATTTGCTTTCCCGACATAGATCACCTTGTTTTCCCTGTCTTTCATAATGTACACGCCAGGGGAAACAGGGAGTTTTTTTACATCCTCAATATTTTTTGTCATAAAAACGAAACGTTAATATTTGTGAATAGTTATTCGCATTTTCATGAGTGTGATTTTCAAGATAACATATCCAAATGGTAAGATCTATATTGGTCAGGATAGAACTAATAATATTAATTATTTTGGAAGCGCAAACCATAAACTAATTAGAAACGATTTTACTGATGATCAATACAAACAAAGATAAAATTGTAATCCAATAAGGAAGGGGGATTGAGGTGGAGGCAACATCCTCAAACCCCGATATGTTTATTAATATCCCCACGCCCCAACCCGTCGATAGCCACCCAACTTCATTCTGGACTATTCATCGACAAGTCTATACATATATCATATTGTATATAACATTTACGGTTAAGTCATTCATATTCAAATTCAAGCATTTATAAATATGGTGACTAATTTAAATAGAAGCTATGGGTTAAACTTTGATATATAGGGATGCTGAAAAAAGGATATTATTATATAACAATAGGGTAATCTTAATCTTATTTATGCAAAATCCCAATTTTCTTGAAAAAATTTTTGGCAAAACAGCTCAGCTGGTAGTCCTTGAACATTTGCTTGATAATAAGGATAATGACACATACCTGTCAGGGATCGCTGCAGTTACAGGCCTTTCCCATTCCACTGTATCAAGAGTAATAGAGCCGCTCCTTGAAATTAATGTAATTACAGAAAAACCGCTTGGAAAACAGATCCGGGTTTTCAGGCTGAATATGGATAACGAGCTGACTAAATACCTGCTAAAGATCAATGATGATCTGAAACATCTGATGAACGGTGGTGAAAAACAATGAATGGGGACATAGATAATAAAATAATTGAATTAATAAAGAAAAATGAGAAAATATCTAATTCCGAGATCTCCGGAATACTTGGAATTCCTGAAGATGAAGTGGCACAAAGGATAGAAAGATTTTCAGATAAGAGGTCAAAGATCCTGTTAGTTGATGATGAGATCGATACACTTCTGCCTTTAAAGAGATCTCTTGAAGTCGAAGATTATATCATCGTCGGGGCAGGCAATGGCCCGGAGGCGCTCATTAAAGCTAAAACCGAGATTCCCGACATTATACTTCTTGACCTCATGATGCCTGAAATGGACGGCTACGAAGTGTGCGAAAAATTAAAAGAAGATCCAATTACAAAAAATATCCCGGTTATTATGCTTACTGCGAAAGATGCAGTCAGGGATAAAGTAAAAGGACTGGATATTGGCGCCGATGATTATGTGACAAAACCTTTCAACCTTAATGAATTGAAAGCCCGCGTAAAAAGTGTTCTTCGAAGGACAAAAATTTAAAAATGAGATTGTGAGGGATATGTGAGATTACGGTCAGAACTCATTATCTTTTTTTTGATCATATCAGTAATACCTTTATCTGCGGTTGTTTACATATCCTATGAATATAGCAAATTAGCTATCCGTGAATCGGTGATGTCCAACCTGCTTGGAGCAACCGATAATACCGGAAATGTGATCGATAACTGGATGGATGCAAGAAAAGATGATATCCGTGTAATATCCCAATCCAGGGTAAGCTTAACAACGGATAAAGAAATCTTCAAAGAGTTCCTGGACACCTTTGAACGCGAACACAGGGGTGTATACAGGGAATTCTATAAACTTGACATTGATGGAAATATAATCTTCTCTAATATTAACCGAACAGGAAATGAAAGAACAGAAACTTATTTTATCGAGGCTACAAAAGGAAAAATATCTGTATCGGATGTTTATAAATCCAATACCGCTGATGCCCCTGAAATAATAATAACCAATCCATTACGTAAGAATGGGGAAATAGTGGGAGTCTTTGCAGCACGAATAAGCCTTGAGAACCTGTACAGGATAATAGAACAGATCGATATCGGAAAATCCGGCGAGGTATTTATTGTTAACCAGAAAGGAGACATAATATTCCATAAGAACCGGTCACTTATCCTGCTTAATAACATAAATAATAATTTCGCAGTCAGGGAAGTCACATATGAAAAAAACGGTATCAAGGAATATGTTAATTATAAAGGAGAAAATGTGCTTGGCTCTTATTACTGGCTTCCACTTTACAGATGGGGACTCATAGCAGAAAAGAACATCGATGAAGCCTATGCCGGTGCACTGATACTGGGACGGGTGATGGTCGAGATCTCAATTTTGGCAGTAATGGGGGTGATCTTTCTTGCTTTAGTTGTTTCCAGTAACATCACAAGACCCGTCAAATCTCTTGAAGATGGGGCTCTTGGAATGCTTCACGGGAATTTCAAAGCCATACCTGTCTCTTCCGGGAATGAAATAGGTCGGCTAACAGAGATATTTAATTCGACCGCAAGTGAACTCCTGGATATAAGGAAAAAGCTTGAAGTGAAAATTGATGTGGCAAATAAAGATCTCGAAATAAAGAATAAAGAACTTACCGCTGCAAATGAAGAATTGAAAAAATTAGATGAATTGAAATCTGATTTTCTATCTCTTGTTTCCCATGAGTTGAAAACACCTCTTTCATCTATGAAGATCTCGGCTGAGTATCTCGAATCTGATGCAAATATCGTTCCTGCTGACAGGAAAGAAATACTTCAGATAATCCTGAGAAATATTGACCGCCAGACCAGGCTCATAAATGATATTCTTGACCTGTCAAAGATCGAAGCAGGCAAGACAGAACTCAAGCTGGATATTATCGGGATAAGGAAAATAGCAGATGCATCATTTGAGAACATAAAACAGGTTGCTCTTAAAAAGAATATATCCATAATTATAGACGTTCCGGATGATCTATCCCCTGTTATGGCTGATATGGAAAAGCTTATTATTGTGGTGAATAATCTCTTTGAGAACGCAGTAAAATTTACACCTGCGGGTGGAAGTATTATCCTTAGCGCAAAAGAAGATGCGGAGGGGATCGAGGTCAGTATGAAAGACACAGGTATCGGGATTGAGAAAGAAAAACTTGAAAAGATATTTGATAAGTTTTATCAGGTTGACAGTTCTTCAAGGAGAAAAACGGGCGGATGCGGACTTGGCCTTTCTATATCAAGCGGAATTATCAGGGCACATGGAAGCGTAATTCATGTAGAAAGTGAACCCGGGAAGGGCAGTACTTTCAGTTTCAAATTAAAAAAAGGTTGATCATGATATGAAGAGTTATATTGTATTAGGTGCGATCTTATTGGTAGTGGCCTCAGGATTAATGTTTTATGAAATATCCGGAAAAACTGCAAGACCCAATGATCAAAAATCAATTTTTGTTGTGTCGATGACAGCAGATGAGATGTCAAAGGCGCTTGTGAACGATTCCATCGCGGGTTTCATTTCATGGGAGCCAAACCCTTCAAAAGCGGTTTCCGAAGGTTATGGCAAGTATCTTGTAAATTCCAAGGACATCTGGGAGAACCATCCGTCCTGCGTGCTGGCCATATCAGAAGACCTGAAGGATGAAGATATGATAAGAGCTCTGGTCTGGGCAGAGGTTAAAGGAACAAGGTTCATTAATAATCCGGTAAACCGGGAAATAGTTCTGGAATACGGGCAGGAATTCTCAGGAATTAATGAAAATGCGACCTCAGCAGTCATAAAGAATACTATTTATATAGAATATCCAGATATTAACGAAACAAAAAGAGCCATTGACATTATGAGTAAAGCCGATGTTTTAAAGAACAATGTTAGTTCTTTGGGATATACGGATGTTAATGATTTTCTCTCTAAATTATATATTAGTAAATATTATGATGAGGTAAGAAAAAAACTGGACGAGGATCCGAACTGGATCCCTCCAGGTGTCAATGGAAGCCTCAGATTTGGATACATTGAGGGAAATTCACATTATTTTGCAATATATATAGCCCAGAAACGAGGCTATTTTGAGAAGGTCGGGCTTATTACCGGAAAGAATCTACAGTTAATAGGTTACAGAAGCGGCAGGGCAATAACAGATGCCTTAAATCACCGGGAAGTTGATGCTGCAATAGCTGGAACCTCCGTGCTTTTAAGATATAAGATAAATGACAATGGGCGGATACATATCGTAAATGGTGTGAATTCCGGAGGGACTTCCCTTGTCGTCAGGGCGGATTCTAATATCACTTCGATCGATGACCTGAGTGGTCAAAGGATCGCAACTCCGGGATTTGGAACGTGCCAGGATACTATTATGAGACAGATGTTTAATGGGTATGAGATAAAGACGCAGTAACTATTATCCAGATCATTTAGCTTGACATTATCACATTAGTCACTCTATTATATTTTGATTGCCCTCTTAAATATGAGGAGTATATATTAAGATATTTTTCAATCTTATAAGAGAAGATATAATACGAGCAAGAATCGAATTAAAAATCTACCATAACCATTTCATAGAACGTTTTAAGACCAGAACACGCAAAGTTATTGAGCAATCCAAGAAATATCTCTATGGCTGCTTGACCGTACAAAAAAGGGGGACTATGACAGAAATAGCAAAGACTGTTCCAAACTGCAATAATCAATCACTCCAGCACTTTATATCAGATTCATTATGGGACGAAGAGGGTCTCATACACGACATTCAGGACCGTTTAGTTGAACTGATCGGTGATAAAGAAAATGGCTCTCTTCAGTTAGATGAGTCAGGATTTTCAAAACAAGGCGATAGTTCAGCAGGAGTGCAAAGGCAATACTGTGGACGGCTGGGAAAAATAGAAAACTGCCAGGTAGGAGTTTTCCTGGGTTATGTAAACAATAACAAGAGGACATTAATAGATAAACGTCTTTACATTCCTCATGAGTGGGTAGATGATATCGAACGCAGAAAGAAATGCGGCATCCCGGATGATCTGGTTTTTAAAACCAAAGCTGAGCTTGGACTGGAAATGATACTTGATGCCAAAAGACGAGATGTCCCTTTTGGTTGGATTGGGATGGATTCTTTTTACGGGCAATAACCATGGTTTCTTGCTGAACTTGAAAAAGAGAGGATTGTTTATATTGCTGATATCCCCTGTGATACAAGAGTATGGTTGAACAGACCTGATGTTGGAGTACCCCAGAAAAATGGAATCAGAGGACGGAATCCAACAATCGAAAAGGTTTTTGATGATGATAATAACCCGATACGGGTAGATAAGTTAGCAAACGAATTAGACCCTTCACAGTGGCACAGGATATATCTAAGGGTTTTTCCAGTCACGGATAAATTGCCGGGTGAGGAGTGCTGGCTTGTTATTCGAAGGAATGAGGGGGAAACTGAGACAAAATACCAGTTCTCAAATGCTCCGATCGATAAAAGCATTGAGAGAATTGGAAAAATGTCTTGCAGCCGTTATTGGATTGAGCGTGCCATTGAGGATGCTAAAGGAGAGGAGGTTTAGCAGATTATGAAGTCAGAGGTTATATTGGCTGGAATCACCATGTGGCTATGGTTTTTATGGCAATGCTGTTTCTTCTTGAGATGCAGGACAAATGGGAATTGAAAGCACTACTGCTTACTATTAGTGATGTAAGGGAGATTTTTGAAGTTATTATGCCTAAAAGAAAGGTGACGGATAAAGAAATATTAAAATTGATCAGGAAAAAACATAAAGCATGGGACTCAGCAAAATTATCTCATCATAGAAGAGGGAGGGAATCTGACAAAGTCAAGCTAAAACAATCCTTTTTTTATTTTCTGCTACATAATTTTAATAATTAATTTATATTAAAATAGTTATTATTTAAAGAATCACACGTTCTTCACAAATTGGTTTATATCCTGATTAATTGAAAATAAGAATAAGTTAAAAATATTTGGTTGAGGTCATCAAAATATCATGGAATATTCATTAATGCTATTTGTGTCCTTGCCTGCTTCAATCGTAACTGATTCAAATATTGAAGGAACCATAAACGGAATAGATATGAGCGGCACAATTGTCCGCCTGATATCATTCCTTCTGGGAATATGCGGCGCAACTTATCTTGCTGCTGGATTGTGGTCAAGGTCTCAAAAATGCTCCAATAGCTGGAAATATCTCTCAATTTCAATGATATTATTTGTTTTCTGGAATATAATCGGAGCGTTCGGCATTTTGCTGGACGTTATAAAAGTCCAAAACTCCAAAAATGATGTTGCAGTATCCCAGGAAGGATTGGATCTATTTTTCTACATAGTCAAAGTTCTTGACCCTGTATTGGAAGTCATTGTTTTCATCATATTATTATTCGGACTTAGAAAGATCATAAGTGCAATGCGGACAAAGCCATGGACAGTTTTCAGTAAAGATGAAGAGGAGATTGAATAATGGGTACAGATTTCTTTATTGTCCTGAATACAGTTGCATCAATGATAGTGATAATCTGCAGTGTCTTATCATTTCAGTTACTTGTGGGAATTTCAAGAGAATTGAAAGGTTTGAAAACTATGGATGCTATGTGGAAAAATTTTATTATAATGATAAATCTTTTCATTTTATTGGGTATCACAAGGGCTGTAGGATCTATCGGGACTGTAATTTTCGAGGGCTTTCATCCGGTATTTGAAGCCCTGCTATCCGTAACTCTCATATTGTTCTTCGTATTTGCAATTCAACTATCCATATCCATAGAGGAGATCACCGAATAAAATGGGCAAGATATTATCTGAAGAAGAAAGAAGACATATGCTTGAAAAGCTGGAGAGTAAAATAGTTGCCACGCGGTTCATGACCTTAAAATACATCACTTCTTCGATTAACCAGGATAAAGTGGATTTTGCTAAAATGGATATGGAATTGCCGGAATTCAGCAAGAGCCTGGTAAGAATAATTGAACAGCTGGCTGAAAAAGATACTGAAGAAATGGTAAAACGTGAAGCTGCAGTTTGTCTTGAGAACCTGAAAAAGAAGCTGAATCCTGCTCTTATGCAGGATGTGCCAATGTGTACTGCATGTGGTGAACGTGTGGTTGTATCGTGTCGTTTCTGTACAAAATGCGGTGTCGAACTTAAAGGTCAAAAATGGGTATCTACGTACAAAACGTGTGAAAAATGCCAGAATGCTTATGATCCTAAATGGAATAATTGTTCATATTGCGGTAACCAGTTGATCAAAAAAGTTGAAGTATCAAAGATCTGCGGGTTCTGTAAGAAAACCATTGAGCCAAGCTGGTTGATGTGCCCGTACTGTGGTTCTAAGTTAAAACTTATCGCTGGTCAATAACATTAATATATCTTATAATCGTTATTCGCCTGATTAAAATGCCTGTTATTACATTATATTATGATGACCTGGAAGAACTATCGGGCCTTGATAAAGATACGGTTATTAAACGCATTCCTATGATGGGATGCGATATTGAACGAATAGAGGATGACCATGTTGATATCGAGTTCTTCCCCAACAGGCCTGACCTTTATAGCACTGAAGGCGTAGCAAGGGCGATCAAGGGATTCCTGGATATTGAAACAGGTATCAGGGAATTCAATATAAGTTCTTCCGGGATAACAATCACAAGAGATAGTGAGATCAAAAATATCCGCCCGTATCTTGCATGCGCCGTAGTGAGGGGAATGCAGTTCAATTCACGAAGCATAGAATCCCTTATGGCGCTTCAGGAATCACTGCACTGGGCCGTAGGCAGGAACAGGAAAAAAGTCTCCATTGGTGTTCATGATATGGGAAATTTAACACCGCCTTTTAAGTACATCGCACAGGACCCGGATTTCAAATTCACGCCGCTTGATTTCACAGAACCTCTATCGATGCGTGATATCCTTGAGAAACATCCCAAAGGCATCAAATTTGCAAATCTTCTTGAAAAATTCGAAAAATATCCGCTTATTCTTGATGCGAACAATAATGTTCTATCATTCCCGCCCATAATAAACGGAGAACTTACAAAAGTTACTCAAAGAACGACCGATCTTTTTATCGAGGTCACAGGTCTTGATCCTGCCGTATCAATTGCATTAAATATCGTTGTTGCTTCACTTGCAGAACGCGGCGGAATGATCGAATCAGTCCTGATCGATGGAAAAATCAGGACGCCATATATATCCCCGGGAATAATGGAACTCAAAAATGGGGAAGTAGAGGAACTTCTTGGTTTCAAGCTTACTGATGAAGAAATTATCACCAGTTTAAAAAAGATTAGATATGGGGCACAACTTTACAACAATTCTATTAAAGTATCAGTTCCAGCTTATCGCTCGGATATACTTCATAACTGCGATCTCATAGAGGATATCGCAATAGCATATGGTTTTGATAAGATAAAACCAGAGCTTCCATCAACTTCCACGACAGGCAGGTCACATCAGATATCAAAGTCAAGAGATACGCTAAATGAAATAATGACAGGTCTTGGCTACCTGCAAGTAATGCCTTTCACCCTCACAAACGAAAGAATGCAATTCAATATGATGCGAAGGGAAAAAGCAAAGGGTATAACACATATTCTTTATCCCATAAGCGAAGACCATACGATCGTTCGCCCGACAATCTTGCCAAACCTTCTTGAAATACTTTCGATCAATAAGCACCGTGAGCTGCCGCAGCGGATTTTTGAAGCCGGGGAAGTTGTTCTTGATTGCAAGACTTACCAGCGCCTTGGCTGCATTGCGATACATCCGCAGGCTAACTTTACTGAGATCCAGGCGATCATCGACGCTGTTTTAAGGGAAAGACGGATAGAATACACAGTCATGGAGTCAAAAGACTCGGCATTCATTGAGGGAAGATGCGCTGATATCCTGATTAATGATGAAAAAGCAGGAGTATTCGGTGAGATCCATCCTGAAGTTATCTCAAACTTCGGGCTTGAACATCCGATTATCGGATTTGAATTGAAAATATGAGATTCGGGGTTGAAGGCACTGTCAGTGGATTCAAATGTCTATTTATAGTTGAAGGCGTAAAGTAATTATTTTGGGAAAATACCTACTTTATAAAGTTATAGACATGTAATTATATAGGTGGATTTAAATACTTTATTGTTTACGAAGATAATTAAAGCATTATAATTGTTGTTTTTATGTCGAATATCTTAGGAGAGGCTTATGAAATATCAATGTGAAAAAGATAGTTGCACAGTAGAAGATTGTTCTTTGCATTTAGATTGTGCCATTTGTAAAAAACCTCTTAATGAGCATGAAACTGTTGGTTATGCCCTAATTAAAAAGATTACATGGCATTATAATCCCCAACAGGCTCAATGTATTGCAATTGGAGGTAGTTGTTTGAATAAAATGCCTGATTGGTTCAAAGAAGCGATGCCTGAATGGTTTAGAGAGGCATTATAATTGAAGTATGTCAATAATTAAAAAAATGTAACAGTTATCAAAATTAATATGACAAGAGAAATTGTGAATTTACATGTTTTAGCAATAGCAAGACCTGAAAAAAAAGTAGTTTGTGTTGCTGGCATAAATGATAAGGGAGAGTGGATTAGGCCTCAAAGAATATTCGAGAATGATATTGCAGCGGGCAAATTTAAACTCTTTGGAATTACTAACATTCATGTAGACTCTTGGATAGGAAAAACTATTCGATGTGAAGATCGTTTTTTGATAAGAGAAATCGGAAAATTGCCTAACCTGATTGGAGAGATACCAAAATCAGAAATCCAACAATTTTTAGAGATGCATTTAGATAAGTCTGTTGATTCCGTATTTATGAATGAAAGAACTTTGGGATTAATTAAACCGCAACAAATAATTAAAATCACAGGCGATACAACTAAAATATGGATTTCCTTTCGAGATTCGACTAGAAAACAATTCAATTGTTCTGTTAGAGATGATTTGTTTTATCATATAATTTCTACTTACAAAGAAAAATATTCCACTAATTTTAGGGAGAGAATTCATCATGATCTAAATAAAAACGATACTTATTTCGTTATTGGTTTAACCCAAATTTATGAAAACAATATTAATGTTGAATATGGCGGATGGCCAATGATAGTAGGAATTCACAGTTTAGAAAGGAAATAGATACTTATGGATGAAAAGAAGGAAGTATATACTATTGGTTTTGCAAAAAAATCTGCAGAAGATTTAATTAATAAACTGAAAAGCCATAATATAACAAAAATTTTAGATATTAGATTAAGCCCAAATTCACAACAAGCAGGTTATGCAAAACAAGATACTTTAGAATATATACTTAGATTGAATGGTATTAAATATGAACATAATACTTTATTAGCACCAACCAAAGAAATTTTGGAACATTATAGAAAAGGAGGAGATTGGGAAAAATATGAAATAAATTTTAATTTACTACTTGAGTATAGAAAATCAAGCTTTAAAATCAATTTGGATGATAAAGAAAATGAACGGATATGTTTATTATGTACCGAATCAGAACATAATAAATGTCATAGAAGATTAGTAGCGGAATATTTAGCAAAACAATTGAAAAATATTACCATAATTCATATATAATCACAGTTACAATGAATAATTAGAAGTGATATTTTAATGGCAAAGATATCAGCAGAAATAGATGAAGAATTGAAAAATCAATTTAGGAGTCTTGCAATAGAGAAATATGGTAAAAAAAAGAATTTTTTAGCATTAGCCTTAAATGAAGCTATTGACAGATGGATTTCTGAATTTAAGCTTCCTAATAAAACTTTTGAAGATTTTAGCGATTCGAAAGCATTGAATCAAAAACGTGCTGTCACATTAATTGAAGTTACTTCTAACAATTTATTGGAATCAAAAGAACCGATAAAGGATTTACAAGATATTAATCTAAAATTGCTTTATACTATTGGATACCAGAATAAAAATATAAATTTTTTTATAGAACTTTTAGAGAAAAAAGGAATAAGAACCCTTGTAGATATTAGACGGAACATAAATAGTAAGAAAGAAAATTTTTCTGGAGTTGAGTTGGACCATATACTTCGTCAGCATAATATAATATATGTATCTTTATCATTATTAGGCCCTCCCCCAGAGATGCGCTACGAATTGTACGATACTAAAAATTATCCTGCTTTTTTTGAAAAATTTAGAAATTATTTAAATAATAATATAAATTATTTAGAAAAAATAAATAAACTTACATTTCCAATATGTCTTTTATGTTATGAGGATAAAGCATCGGAATGTCATAGAAGTGTAGTCGCTGAGAAATTAAAAGAACTTAATAATAAATGGATAGTTGAGCATATCGAATTAACTAAAAAAGATTTGACATATAAGAAAGATCTGACAAGTTTTAATATAAAGGTTGAAACTGTCGAGAATGAATTAAGCATAAATGGATAAATTTTCAAGTCATAGATCCTTGATAATTAGTATTGTTGTTCAGGGATTTATATTCATATCGATGTGGTTTGTCTGATTTTTTTGTTTTAGATAAAGGCAAGAATTCATCATATAAAATATATTCATCAAGCATATTTAGATTCAATGTGCTTTGCTGCTTCCACAAAAATCAGCGTTGTCGATGCAAAAAGAAGTATGATCCCCCAATCAGCAATATCAAGCGGTACTGTGTTAAAATGGCCATTCAGGGACGGAGTATAAATAACCAGAAGTTGCAACAAGATCGTACTTGCAACAGCATAGATAAGCGTCCTGTTTGATAAAAGACCTATACTGAAAACACTGAGCCTATCAGAGCGCCAGTTAAACGCATTGAACATCATTGAAATAACGACCAGAGTAAATACCATTGTCTGCGCTTTCGCAATTCCGGAATTATCAAGCGTCCACTTGAAAATAAAGAGAGCTTGCATTGCGATCAAAGCTCCCACTCCTGAACTATAAAGTATCACTCTTTTTGTAATTACCCCTTCATTCTGCTTCCTGGGGGGCTGCCTCATTAGCCCGATATCCGGGGGCTCAACTGAAAGCGCCATGGGTGGAAGGCCATCAGTGACCAGGTTTATCCAGAGTATCTGGATAGCAATAAGCGGCAGCGTTTGCCATGCAAGCATCGCAATAAGTACAACAAGCACTTCCCCGATATGACATCCAAGCCCATACAATACAAAATTCTTAATATTCTTGTATATGTTCCTTCCTTCCTCGATCGCAGCTACAATGGATGCAAAATTGTCATCTGTAAGGATCATATCCGATGCTTCCCTGCTGACCGCAGTCCCGGTTATACCCATGGAAATGCCAATATCCGCAGCCTTAAGGGCTGGCGCATCGTTTACACCATCACCTGTCATTGCCACAACATGCCCTTTCTTTTTTAATGCATCAATTATTCGCATTTTATGGGCTGGTGTTACCCTAGCATATACGGAGACTTTTTCAACAATAGTATCAAGTTCTTTATCATCCAGTTTATCAAGTTTCACACCTGTCAGCACCATTTCTCCTTCTTCGAGCAATCCTAAGTCCTTTGCAATAGCAGAACCTGTGATCTCATGATCACCTGTTATCATAATTGTCTTTATTCCAGCCTGTTTGCATGTTGCAATCGCCTCTTTTACCTCTTCCCTTGGCGGATCGATCATACCTGCAAGCCCTGCAAAAATCATATTTTTCTCAGTATCATTATTAACTGAGTCTTTCTCAAAATGTTTGTATGAAAAAGCCATTACTCGAAGCGCCTTTTCCGCCATCATTTTGACGGTATCATGAATATTTTCTTTCCCTGTACTGCCAAGATCAACAACAGAGCCGTTATGATAAATGCGGGTGCATGAATCCAGTATTACTTCAGGTGCGCCTTTTGAATATGCATAAAGCCCGTCAGGTGTTTCATATATCGTTGTCATCATTTTGCGCTCTGATGAAAACGGGATCTCACCTGTACGCCGATATTTTGTTTCAATTTCCTGTTTATGGATCCCGGCCTTGGCAGCGGCAACCGCAAGTGCTCCTTCTGTGGGATCGCCTTTTATATGCCATACCGAATTATCATCTATAAGCTCAGAATCGTTGCACAGGGCGCTTATCAGGAGTAAATTTTTAAGATCATTGTATTTTTCCGGCTCAATTTTCCGGTTATCCTCAAGAAAATCCCCACCTGGTTCATAACCTGCACCTGTGACTTCAAGCATTCTGCCATCAACAAATATCTTTGTGACTGTCATTTCATCATGGGTTAGCGTTCCTGTTTTATCAGAACATATGACTGTAGTTGCACCCAGTGTTTCCACCGATGGCAGTTTCCTGATAAGGGCATGGCGCCTTACCATTCTTCGTACCCCGAGTGCAAGGCACACTGTAACAACAGCAGGAAGAGCCTCAGGAACAGCGGCAACCGCAAGTGCGACACCCCAGATGAACATTTCAATAACCCCAAATCCACTCAGGATGCCGAGAATTGATACAACTGCAACAACAACAAGAGTAATTATTCCGATCCACTTCCCCAACCTGTCCATGCCTTCCTGTAAAGGGGTTTTTTCTTGTTCGATCTTCCCCAGCATCCCTGCGATCCCGCCAAGTTCAGTTTGCATGCCAGTGGCAGTAACAACAGCTTTTCCCCTTCCGATTGAAACTGATGTTCCTGTGTAAGCCATATTATTTCTATCAGCTATCTGGAGTTCTTCTATTAATGGATCTATTTTTTTCCGGACGGGAACAGATTCTCCGGTAAGTGATGCTTCATCCATTTCCAGATTGATGGATTCAATAAGGCGGGAATCCGCAGGTATCCCATCACCTGTTTGCAAAAAAATAATATCCCCGGGCACGATCTTTGCTGCTGGTATTATTGATTTCCTGCCATCCCTTAAGACCCGTGCGGTTGGGGCTGCCATCTTCTTTAATGCATCTATTGCATTTTGCGCCCTGTATTCCTGGATAAAACCAAGGATACCGGAGAATATGACTATCAACAAAATTATTATAGAGTCAGCGATCTCTCCCAGCAAAGCAGATATGACCGCTGCTGCCAGCAATATAATAATCAGGAAACTCTTGAACTGGGATAACAGCATTTCAAGGCGCGATACTTTTTTTTCTTCAATAATTTCATTCTGCCCATATTTATTCAGGCGCGTTGCTGCATCCTGTTCTGTAAGTCCTTCAGTTGAAGTACCCAGCGACCTGAGAACCGATTTGATATCCTGTGCATAATATTTGTTTAGATCGGTCAGACGTAAAATCCCCTTGAATTCAGTGACTGAATTGGCGCATCACATAATAAATTTTGATGTATGCAAAAAAATAAAGGATATGTCAGCATTATCCAGTGCATGGATATATCTGATATATTAAAAAAATTGAAAAATAACGATTTAAGTCTTGATGAAGCAGAAAAGCAGCTTCGCATCATAAACTTCGAATTATTATCAGATATTGCAAAGGTGGATGTTCATCGCGCAAAGAGGGTGGGTATTCCAGAAGCCATAATCGCTGATTGTAAGACCTGTGAAGATGTAGTATCAATTGCACGTGTCCATTTAAAAAATGAAGGCTGTGCCATAATAACCCGCGCATGTGAGGATAATTATAATTCATTGATATCGTTAGCAAATGAAACGAATTCCAGGATCAGGTGGGAAAAACGTGCAAGAATCGTGATTATAGGAGAATCAATAGCCAGAACAGATGGAAGAATAGGTGTTATTTCAGCCGGTACTGCTGATATACCTGTGGCAGAAGAAGCAAAAGTAATAGCAGAAGAAATGGGCTGTTCTGTAACTGCAATATATGATGTAGGTGTTGCAGGGATACACAGGCTTTTTCCTGAATTGGCAAAACTTGAAAGAGTTGGAGTGGATGCAGTTGTTGTTGCTGCGGGTCGCGAAGGAACACTTCCCGCAATAGTATCGGGTTTAGTTGACGTTCCGGTGATCGGGGTTCCTGTATCAACGGGATATGGCGCAGGCGGAAAGGGCGATGCTGCGCTATTATCCATGCTCCAGTCCTGTTCTGTTCTTGCTGTAGTTAATATAGATGCGGGTTTTGTGGCCGGGGCTTTTGCAGCCAGGATCGCAAATCTGGCATCCAAAAACCGAAAATAGGTATTCATAAACAAATATATAGTATAAAGAACTATCTTAAAGTCTATGGAATTGGATCTTGGCTGGTTAATGGTAATTATCGGCCTGGGGCTTCTTATAGTTGAAGCGGCACAACCAGGTTTTTTTGTGGCTGTTCCGGGAACGACGCTCATTGTTCTTGGCGTAGTCACTCTTTTAATTCCCGAGGTAGCGCAGGATTATGCTCCCGCCATAATAGTTATAACTGCGCTGGTTTCCAGTATCATCACAATCACTTTTTACCGGAAAATAGCGCCGGGGCAGAAACCCCAGACAACAAGTATGGATATTCTGGGAGGAAAGAAGGGAGTAGTCATCAAAACAGTTCATCCCGGATCAATTTCAGGAAAAATTGAAATCGAAAACCGTGTATGGAGCGCAACTTCGGATAGCGTAATTGAAGAAGGAAAAAAAGTAATTGTCGTAAGCTCAGAAGGAGTTCATGTAAGAGTAAAGGAGGAGATGTAAAATGGCATATGAAATGTTTATCGCGATATTTATCGCAGTAGCAATATTGATACTGTTTATTTCAGGGGTTGCGATCATACAGCCTTATGAACAGGCTTTATGGATAGTTCTGGGACAGTACAAGAAACGGTTAAATCCTGGTTTTAACTGGGTGTTTCCACTGATAAGCGATGTCATAAGGCTTGACCTGAGGACACAGGTTCTTGATGTCCCGCGACAGGAAGTCATTACCAAGGATAACTCGCCCACCAACGTTGACGCAATTGTTTATATCAGGGTCATAGATCCTGAAAAAGCATATTTTGAAGTCGTCAATTATCATGTTGCAGTGCTATCACTTGCGCAGACCACGCTTAGAAGCGTAGTGGGTGACATGGAACTTGATGAAATCCTTTATAATCGTGATTTTATTAACACAAAACTCCGTGATATTCTTGACCATTCCACCGATGCATGGGGTGTTAAGGTAGAAGCTGTGGAGATACGGGAAGTCGATCCTGTCGGCACAGTAAAAGGTGCTATGGAGGAACAGACATCTGCTGAAAGGAAGCGAAGAGCGGCCATTTTACTTGCAGACGGCCAGAAGAAAGCGGCGATCCTTCAGGCAGAAGGCTCCAAGCAGGCAAATATATTGAATGCCGAAGGTGTGAGGCAGTCAAAGATCCTGGAAGCGGAAGGTGACAGGGTTTCACAGATATTGAGGGCACAGGGAGAAGCGCAGGGACTGAGGATACTTTCAGTTGGCGCAGTACCTCTTGACAAGAAAGCCCTGACTGTTCTGACGATGGACATGATGAAAAGTGTGGCAAATGGCCAGGCCACCAAAATCATTTTCCCGATGGAGATCTCAAAGATGATCGAACAGGCTGCAAAATACCTTGGAGCTTCCGAAAAGATCCAGGAAATCGGGTCGCCTATGGATACGGAAAAGATTGTTGGTACAGCAGATGAAGTGCTTGGAAGGATACCAAGGCCGGAGGAGCTCAGGCAGGAGCTTCAAAGCATTGAAAAGGAAATGGCCCGGGAAACTGAAGAGAGTTTGAAACAGGCAGAGAAGATTAAAAGTTCTGATTTGCCTGAGCCTCCAAAGAAGAAAAAATAAAAATAAGAATTAAAACCGAATGGATTTCGATATCAGAAAGGCAACACAGGCAGATTTGAAGGATATTAAAACTATCCTTTCTTTTTATTATCTTGACACAGAAAATGTTGAAAAAAACCTGCCTGAATTCATAGTTGCACAAACGAATAATAAGATAATAGGCTGCGCATGTCTTGATCTGGGGGATGTGGTAGAATTGCGTTCCATTGCCATACTTCCCTCTTATCGAAACAAAGGTGTGGGTTCAAAACTCGTGGATATTATCTTAAAACGTGCGCAGGATTTGACAGATATCGTTTATCTTCGCACTACATCACCTGTTTTCTTTGAGAAGAAAGGATTTAAAAGTCTTCAAAATAGCGAGAAAAAAATCATCTGGAAAGATTGCGCGCAATGCGATAAATATGATATTTGCAGGCAGACAGTGATGAAAATGGAAAGAACTTTAAAGTAAAAGCCATTAAATACAAAGAGCCTAATGTAGGAGCATCATTTTCGGAGGATTTCATTGCAACCTGTTGTAAATATTGGCATTGTAGGACACGTTGACCACGGCAAGACAACTCTTGTCAAGGCACTTTCAGGCGTCTGGACTGACCGGCATAGCGAAGAGATAAAACGAGGCATTTCAATCCGGCTTGGTTATGCGGATATCGTGTTAAGGAAATGTCCTGACTGCCCTGAACCTGAAAGTTTTACTGTCAAAGAAGTATGTGAGAAATGCGGTGCAAAAACAAATGTGCTTCGCTCAATATCATTTGTGGATTCTCCTGGTCATGAAACATTGATGGCGACCATGTTATCAGGCGCAGCTCTTATGGATGGCGCGCTTCTTGTTATTGCGGCAAATGAAAATTGTCCCCAGCCGCAGACAAAAGAGCATCTAATGGCATTGAATATCCTCGGGATAAAGAATATTATTATTATCCAGAACAAGATCGACATTGTCCCGCGCGAGAAAGTGCTTGAAAATTACAATCAGATAAAGGCTTTCGTAAAAGGTACGGTTGCGGAAAATGCTCCGATCATACCGGTTTCTGCCCAACAGAATGCAAATATAGATCTGATCATCGAAGCTATTGAAAAATATATCCCTACCCCGGAACATGATCTTAAAAAATCACCTTTAATGTTCGTTGCACGTTCTTTCGACATAAACAGGCCTGGTACTCTTCCTGAAAATCTAAAAGGGGGCGCGATCGGAGGTTCCCTGAATAGTGGTATTTTCAGGCCCGGTGATGAAATTGAAATGAGACCAGGAAGAAAAGTCGAAACTGGAGGAACTGTCAAATGGGTTCCAATAAAAACTGTTATCACAACTATCCATGCAGGGAAAGACGAGCTGGAAGAAGCAAGACCGGGAGGACTTATTGGAATTGGCACTAAACTTGATCCCTCGATCACAAAAAGCGATGCACTTGTGGGGCAGGTCGCAGGTATTCCGGGAAAATTACCGCCGACTATAGAAGGTTTTGTAATGGAAACAAAACTTCTTGAACGGGTTGTCGGGGTAAGTGATGAATCCACAGTTGAACCGATACGTTCAAATGAACCTTTAATGCTGAATATAGGAACAGCGACGACGATTGGTGTAGTTACAAGCGCAAGGTCTATGGATGCAGAAGTCAAGCTCAAAAGGCCAATATGCGCAGATAAAGGTTCCCATATCGCAATCAGCAGGCGTGTAGGCGCGCGCTGGAGGCTTATCGGCTCAGGCATATTGAAAGAATATAAATGAGATCAAAAGTGATCATAGATACAAATGGTTTGATGATCCCGGGACAATTCGGAATAGATATATTTTCCGAATTGCAACAATTGGGTTTTTTTTCATATATTGTTCCAAGCGCTTCTGTAAAGGAGCTTGAAAAGATTGTGTCGACAGGCCGCGGCAAGGACAGGACTGCTGCCAAAATAGCATTATCTTTATTGGACAGGTGTACTATAATTGACAGGAACGGGTATGCAGATGATATTATAATAGACCTGGCAGTTGGTATGGACGCGGCAGTTCTTACCAATGATACCGAATTAAAGAAAAGATTATGTAGTAAGGGAGTCACTAATGTGTATCTTCGAGATAGAACTCGTTTAAGTATATAATTACCTTTTTAAGAGGATTTAGATGTATAAGAAAATGAGATTAGCAGATACGGTGAGGATTGCACCAGAATTACTTGGTGAACCAGTTGAGCAGGCAGTAAAAATCGCCTTGCGGGAAAAACTTGAAGGACTAGTTGACAAAAGGATGGGTGCGATTGTTGCGGTCAAGGACATTATCGAAGTTGGAGAAGGACATATACTTGCCGGGGACGGAGGAGTATATTACGATGTAGTTTTTGACGCATTGACTTTCATGCCTGAACTTCAGGAGATCATTGAAGGCAGCGTAGTTGAAGTAGTCCAGTTCGGAGTGTTTGTAGGAATCGGTCCTCTTGACGGCCTGGTGCATGTAAGCCAGCTGACTGATGAATTCGTTACTTATGATGAAAAAAATTCCCGCCTGATAACAAAGGAATCCGGCCGTTCGGTCACAGAGGGAGACCGCATAAGAGCAAGGATAATCGCTGTTAGCCTGAATGAGCGCGAACCCAGGGACAGCAAGATCGGCCTTACCATGCGCCAGCATGCCCTTGGCAAGATGGATTGGATCGAAGAAGCCCGAAAACCCAGGGAAGAAACCGAAGACAAAGGAAAGTCTAAGAAGAAAAAGAAAGAAGACTTGCCAAAACCCGAAAATCAGGATGAACCAAAACCTGAGGGAGCATAAATGCCGGATAATGTTTGCAGGGAATGCCACAGGATAGTGAAAAAAAGCCAGGTCTGCTCATATTGCAATTCAACGGCTCTTACCAGCGATTGGAGCGGTTATGTAGTAATAATCGACCCCGAAAAATCACAAATTGCAAAAAGACTTGGAGTCAAATTACCCGGTGAATATGCGTTGAAGGTCAGATAAATTGAAAGGATACTGCCTGCCTGTTGAGTTAAGAGATGAACTAAGGCAACTCCACGGAGAGTTATATCCCGGAGACGGGATCGAGACTACAAAAAAAATCATCCATGATCTGGAAAATTGTACTAAAGTAATATCTGTCGGCGATATTGTGACATTCAATCTTCTGAACGCCGGTCTTATTCCTGATATATCATTTGTTGATAATAAGACAAAACGCAGCCCTGTTTCCGATCAGATCACACAGGGAACAAAGCATGGTCATTTCAGTACCATAACTGTGGAAAGTCCGCCTGGAATAATAACGGAAGAACTATTGCAGGAGATAAGAGCAGCTATGGGGTCTGATAAACACATACAGATCGTCATCAATGGCGAAGAAGATCTGGCAGCTCTTCCTGCGATTGCCATGGCGCCCATATCATCAGTAATTATATATGGTTTGCCTGACAAAGGGGCGGTAGTTGTCCGCGTTACCGAGGACAAAAAGAAAGAAATACAATTATTACTTAATCGAATGAAATGTAAGGAGAATAATAATGGAAATCCAAATTATCAAAGATAAGACAAATCCCTTGTTAAAAAGACGAGAGATTTCGGTGGCTGTAAAAAATAAAACAACGGCTACGAGAATAGAATTAAAGAACAAACTTGCAGCGTTGCTCAATTCCAAACCGGAATTGATCGTGGTTGAGCGTCTCGATACGATATATGGGAAGCAGGAAATGGCAGGGACAGTATCCCTCTACGAGACAGAAGAACGCCTGAAACAACTTGCCCACCAGCACTTGATCGCAAGGGATGCACCCAAGGTAGTTGAAGGACAAGCTGCAGAGGTAGCACCTGTTGCAGCCCCGGTCGAACCTAAAACTGAAGCTAAATAAAGAAAAATAAAGGGATTTCAATGGCAGTAAATAAATTCTACAAAATCAGCGGAAATAAAGCAGAAAAGATAAAACCCTCATGCCCAAGATGCGGACCAGGGGTATTTCTCGGTGAACACAAGAACCGCAGTTCATGCGGTAAGTGCGGTTACACCGAATTCAAGAAATAATCATTTTCTTCATTTCTTTTAATTATATTCCATAAATAGTATTTTTTATTGCATTATTTTTGGAGTTATATGCTAAATTAGATATGCTCATAGTTACAACTCTAAAGACTGATCATGCTAACCCTAAGAGTCCAGCACGAACTTGAATTGTTAAAAAGGCACCTCATCATTCTAAAGAAAGTGATAGATAGCGGACCTATTGGAATATTAAAAATATCGATTGAAACAAATATACCTGATCACCTTGTACGATATTCCCTGCGTGTTCTTGAGCAGCAGGGTTTGATCACTCCTTCTACGCAGGGCGCTGTTGCCACAAAATCTGCTAAAGAGGCATATTCGGAATTCAGGACAGAGCTTGAAAAGATCGAAGATATACTTGAGGATATCAAGAGGATCGGATTCGAAGACTGATGGACGGGGAAAAAAGCGAAGGAAAATATGAAGGTAAATATGAATTTCTGTACCACATAGCAGATGCCAAATTCAGGGCTTTTGGTCTTACAATTGAAGAAGCTTTTGAGAATGCTGCGCTTGCACTGTTCAATGTGATGATAGATACATCAAGCTTAAAGGCCAGTGAGGAAAGGAGGGTCGAATTAACATCACCTGATATCAAAATGCTTCTTGTTGACTGGCTGTCAGAATTATTATACATGTTTGAAGTGGATGAGATCATATTCTTTGAATTCGGGATTGAAAAAATCTGGAAAACAGGCGGGGATTTTTCATTGAAGGGGATAGCATCGGGTGTACCGATTGACCTTTCGCACCACAAATTCGATACACAGGTGAAAGCTGTGACTTTACATGAACTTGAGGTAGAGCAGGATGAGACAGGGAGATTCCGGGTTCAGGTTGTTGTTGATACATGAAATTGTACTCGAAATTGCATCAAACTTAATATATTTGCGACGAATAAGGATATTAATCAACCATTTTATATTGATTTTAAATTGATCTTTGCGACTTTAGCGTTCTTTGCGGTGGTTGGTTTTATTCACCGCAAAGTCGGCTATGAACCAAGTTCATAGATGAATATGAAAAAAAACTGTGGAAATCAACAGCGAATATAAACGAACACGAACGAACTCCGGAGCGTGAGTTCGTATCAGTTCGTACGAGTTAGTTGTTAATTTCTTTCATACCAGTACACAAAGAACGCAAAGCAAGGAGAGGAAAGGAACCATGTCAGAAGTAAGTACAAACGATGTTGCAGGCATCCTCAAGAAAGTTAATGATTACATATGGGATATACCCATGGACTACAAACCCGGTATGAGAGTGCCGGGGCGCATTTTTGTTTCATCTCAATTGCTTGATAGCCTCGAACTTGACACACTTACCCAGGTTTCAAATGTTGCAACCCTTCCGGGTATCCAGAAATTCGCCATGGCAATGCCTGATGCACATTCAGGTTATGGTTTTCCCATCGGGGGAGTTGCGGCTTTTGACAGGGATACAGGTATTATCAGCCCGGGTGGTGTTGGATACGATATCAATTGCGGGGTCAGGATAATCAAAACAAATCTCACAGTTGATGAAGTGCGCCCCAGGATGAAAGAACTTATCGAGCTTCTTTTCCATGAGATCCCATCCGGGGTTGGCTCAAAAAGCAAACTTCGCGCTTCTGACAGTGAACTGACAGATGCGTTCCTGCACGGCGCTAAATGGGCAGTAGATAGCGGATATGGTGTTAAGGAAGATATCGAGCATTGCGAAGAGAATGGCTATATGAAAATAGCCGATCCTGCAAAAGTTAGTGAGAAGGCGCGAAAAAGAGGTAAACCACAGTTCGGCACCCTTGGCAGCGGCAACCATTTCCTTGAAGTGCAGTACGTGGATGAAGTATATGGCCCTGAAGTTGCAAAGGTTTTCGGGCTTCATAAAGGCCAGGTCACGGTCATGATACACTGCGGCTCGCGGGGTGCAGGTCACCAGATATGCGATGATTATCTAAAAATACTCGATAAAGCCACACATAAATACGGGATCCAGCTTCCTGACAGGCAGCTTGCCTGTGCGCCTGCTGAATCACAGGAAGGCCAGGATTATTATAAGGCCATGGCTGCCGGTGCCAATTATGCCTGGGCTAACAGGCAGGTCATCACCCACTGGGTAAGGGAAGCATTCACGCGCTTTTTCGGACGGGATGATCTTGGAATGGATCTCATTTACGATGTGGCGCATAACGTGGCAAAACTGGAAGAGCATACAATTGACGGTGAAAAAAAGATGGTTTATGTCCATCGAAAGGGCGCTACACGGGCATTTCCTCCTGGACATCCCGATGTTCCCCTGATTTACAGGAAAGTGGGGCAGCCAGTATTGATCCCCGGCAGTATGGGCACCCCGTCATTTGTGCTGCATGGGACTGAAAAGGCAATGGAACTCACCTTCGGAAGTGCTTGTCATGGGTCGGGAAGGGTCTCAAGCCGCGGGGCTGCAAAGCATAAATTCCATGGCGAGACCATACAAAAGGATCTTGCAGCGATGGGAATATCCGTCAGGGCCACGCATCCTTCGATAATTGCGGAAGAGGCTCCTGGCGTTTATAAATCGAGCGAAGCAGTTGTTGACGTAGTGCACCAGCTTGGTATAGCCAGAAAAGTCGTAAAACTCATGCCATTGGGAGTAGCAAAGGGATAATCAACTTTACTTGATTTAAAATCAATTTTTTTGATTGAACATATTTAAGTATAAGCGCTACGTTTCGAAACCCGGTAATTTTTATGAGTCTTATCACTGAAGCAAGAAACGGCAATATTACAGAAGAAATGAAAAAAGTAGCGCAAGGCGAAGGCGTTGAACCTGAATTTGTGTGCCGCGGGATAGAAAGCGGGAGGATAGTGATCCCGGTCAGCCCTTATCGCTATACAAAGCCATGCGGCATCGGGAAGGGGCTTCGTACAAAAGTTAATGCCTCTATCGGGACATCATCCGATATTGTGGATGTGGACATGGAAATCGAGAAAGCAAGGGTTGCAGAAGCAACAGGCGCCGATACCCTGATGGAGCTTTCAACAGGCGGGGATTTTTATGATATCAGGAAAAAGATCATTGATTCCACGACCCTGTCAGTAGGAAGCGTACCCCTATACCAGGCTTTTATAGAAGCGATAAGAAAATACGGTTCCGTTGTGGAGATGAAAGAAGATGATCTCTTTAAGGTCACTGCCCAACAGGCAAAGCTGGGCACAAATTTCATGGCGATACATACTGGAATTAACCTTTTCACAGTGGAGCGGCTTAAAAAACAGGGCAGGTTCGGGGGACTCTGTTCACGCGGCGGTGCTTTCATGACAGCATGGATGCTGCATAATGAAAAAGAAAACCCGCTATACAGCGAATTCGATTACCTTCTTGAGATAATGAAAGAACATGAGGTCACACTCAGCATGGGCAATGGCATGCGTGCAGGTGCGATTCATGATTCCACTGACAGGGCGCAGATCCAGGAACTTATTATGAACTCGGAGCTATCAGATCAGGCGCACGAAGCAGGCGTCCAGACAATTGTCGAAGGACCGGGTCACATCCCGCTTGACGAAATAGAAACGAACGTAATACTCATGAAGCGTTTGAGCGGGGAGAAGCCTTTCTATATGCTCGGCCCGCTTGTTACGGATATCGCGCCTGGATATGATCATATTGTGGCAGCAATCGGCGCATCTCTCTCCAGCGCTTATGGCGCGGATTTCATTTGTTATGTTACACCGGCAGAACATCTTGCTCTTCCAAATGTGGATGATGTAAGGCAGGGGGTAATTACTGCAAGGATCGCGGCGCATATAGGTGATATGGTCAAGAACAAAGATCGCCAGCGTGATATGGACATGGGAAGAGCAAGGCGTGATCTTCAATGGGAAAAGATGTATGAGCTTGCGATCAACCCCGAATATGCAAGATCAGTAAGGAACAGCCGCTCTCCAGATGATGAAGAAGCGTGCACTATGTGCGGGAACTATTGCGCTCTTAAGATCGTAAAACAAAATTTTAATTTTGAACGATGAAATAAGAAATAAAAATTTTTGAGAATTTTATTCGCTGGACTCTTGATTCTTCTTTTTTGAGGGCGTTTCTATTCGTTTTTGTAAATAAAAATGTAGTTTAGAAAAGGTTACGAATGTGTTGCACTTTAGAATAACTACTATTACGAATTAAAACTTTTTTCAAGTCATTTCAAATAATTATAAATATAAAGATATGGTATGAAGCAATATATCATAACCACTTACTTTAAGCTTAAAAATTAAGTATTTGCTTTGGAAATTATAGTATTGGAGCAGCTTTATGGAAGAGAGAAAGCCAGACAGCTTAGAAAGAATCTCTGAAAATGAATATCCCACTTTTGATGAAATTCAGTCAAGATCGGTTTTTGGAGACTTGAGCCTCAGGCAAAATCATTAAAATTTCTTTGTTTTTAATTTATATCATTATTACTACTCATTTTTATAAAAAATTTAATATAGCAATTTTAAATCTACTTTAACAACAAATAGAATAGATTATGCCTAATTAGGGCTATAATATAGTTGCAAATCCAAAAACAACCCTAATGGAGGCATAATCAATGATAGAATTTGTGGGCAAAGGATTTAAATTTATCCAAAAAAAGATTGATGATTTTTGTGGAGTTGTAAATTATACGTTAATAAGTTTAAAAAGTGCTGAGGGAAGAAAAAAATATGAAGAATTGTTTAAACGAAAAATACCTGAAAAACTCAAAACTATAAAAACTCG
>CABMCA010000010.1 GCA_902384525.1 uncultured archaeon | reverse complement strand
TTTAAAGAGGAGTTTAAGATTATCGGTAAGAATTATCAAGTATGTTTAATGAAAACTGTGGCTTAAATATGCTTTCAGAAAATCCTGACATAATAATTCTTAGAGGCGCTCCTGGCTCTGGAAAATCGCAGACAGCGAAAAGTTTATCGCAGTTTTTCCCAAAAGGTGTAAGAATGGAGATTGATGATTTACGTTCTATGGTAATTTTCCCGGAGTGGACAAATCAGGATGAGCATATAAATATTTTGAATATTTCAACAAAATTAGTTATTGACTTTATTCAATTAGAATTTCGCCCAGTGATAGTTATTGACACTTTTAGTGGAGATAAAATCCTGAATTATCTTGAAAAGCTAAATCATTTAAACGATGAGTTGTCCATCAGTATATTTGGTCTTTATACAACGGAAGAAGAGCTAAAAAAAAGAATTGAATCACGCAAGAAAGGGGAATTTAGAGATTTCAATATTTGCAAAAAGTTAAATGATGAAGTTCTGAAAATTAAATATGAAAAGGAATTTCAGATTAACACAACAGGTCTATTACCTAATGAAACCGCCAAAATTATATATAATAAAATAATGAAATGAAAAATACACTTCCACCAACATCGTGTATAAGTAAAGGCGCCCTGTGCTGGTAGATATATCACCAGATAAATCGGTCTAATTGGACTATAGTAGTTTTGCATAAGCGATGAGAAAAATAAGAATATATACAATCATTTAAAAAAAAAGGCGATAGAACACGGATTGCACGGATGACGCGGATAAACACGGATCAGAAATATCCGTGAAAATCCGTTTGATCCGTGTCATCTGTGTTCTATTTTAGATGATATCTAAAACTCTTAGCAAAACACTATATTAGCATTTCAGCTTTTCGTTAAAGCTTAGATATTTTAGCTTTGAAGGTTAAGAGAAAGCCATGTCAAATCCTCCAACAATAGGGAATGATGGAAAATCTGCAAGACCATTTGTTTTTATTAACGCGGCCATGAGTGCTGACGGAAAAATTGCCACAATTGAACGCAGGCAGACCCGGATATCAGGAAGCCTGGATTTTGACCGCATGGATGAACTCAGGGCATCATCCGATGCCATTATGGTGGGAATCGGTACTGTGCTTTCGGATAATCCGAGCCTTACCGTGAAATCAAAAGACAGGAAGGAGAAAAGGCTTGCCACAGGACTTTCGGAAAATCCCGTCAGAATAGTTGTTGACAGCCTCGCAAGAACACCTGTTGATGCGGACATCTTTATAAAAGGTGAAGGCAAACGCATAATCGCTGTTTCTGAAAGTGCGCCTTCTGAAAAAGTCCGGAGGCTTTCAAAGCTTGCAGATATAATTCGTATCGGGAAAAAGAATGTTGACCTTGCCAGACTTCTTTCTGAATTAAAGAACCGGGGTATCAACCGCCTTATGGTGGAAGGGGGCGCGACCCTCAACTGGGGGTTGATTTCAAATGGGCTTGTGGATGAGGTGTATACTTTTGTCGGGAATATCATAATCGGAGGCAAAAACGCCCCGACGCTGGTGGATGGTGAAGGATATGCATCTGGTTTTTGCAGGCTTGCCCTTATATACTGCGAGAAAGTGGAAGATGGCGTTCTTATAAAATGGAATGTTCATTTGTAGCGTAGTAACCTTTAATATCTTTTACGTTAATTGTAAACACATGGTTAAGCTCGATCAAATAAACATTTCAAATGATGGCCTCACTAAATTTTTCAGTCCGATAGAGGCTGCAATACTCCGGGCATTATGGAGTGAAGGAGAAATGACCACCTCAGAGCTAACAGGAAAGACAAATATTCCATTGACAAGTGTTGCAGGTACTCTTGACAGGCTTGTGAAGGCAGGATATACAACACGCAGAACTGAAACGGTTAATGGAAGAGTAAGATACGTTTATGAGCCAGTCCTTTCAGAAGAAGAAGCTGCCAGCGAGATCACAACAAAGATCCTGGACAGCCTCGTACAGGCATTCGGACCTCTTGCGGTTGAGAACTTTTCAAAATACAGTGATAAAAAATGAATATATTCGGTGAAATAACCTGCTATGGGCAGTGCTTAAGATCATGGGCGCCAATTGTGGCTTTTATTGTTATAATATCATTAACATCAGTAGCAGCAAGCTTAATGTTAAAGAACCCGAAAAAAAGGCTTCAAACATTTGCTTTTGCGCAGGTTTCGGGTCTAACCGGTGTAGCCTTAACATATTATCTCATGAATTGCAGTGAGATGCTGTCAATGTATCTCTTTTTTGCTTATGTGGCTATTTCCACGATCCTGATATTTGGTACGCTGCTTTATTATGACAGGCTGATGATAAAACGCCTTGAAGCAAAACCCGCAGGAAGCATATTGAAATGGACGCAGGAATATGTGGATAAGCTTACATCGGCCAGGGTATATTATTTTGACTCCGCAATTCCAAAAGCATTTGCTGCAGGGCGTTCGATTTTCATATCAATAGGACTTCTTGAAATATTGGATGATGATGAATTGAAGGCTGTACTGGCGCATGAGTCATGGCATATACGGCATAATTCCAGAATGCCATTTCTTTCGCGGCTTGCACTGATGGCATTTTCGTCATCCTCCGAGCCTGAACTTGAAGAGCAGGCAGATCGTTTTGCAGCCAAAGTTGCAGGGAGTGCTGCACTTTTTTCTGCGCGAAATAAGATTGATAAAGTATTTATTTAAGAAAATATACGGATAATAAAGTATTTATTTAAGAAAATATAAGAATGATAAAATATGTGGCTTAAATTGAGATTGTATCTTATAATGGCAGTATTATTCTCCATAATCTATGGGCTTGTAGTATTTGCGGTAAGTTATATGGGACTTCAGGGGACAGGATTTTTCTTTTATGGTGTTATCGCAACGATCATGATGCTTATCCAGTACATGATAGGACCAAAGATGGTAGAATGGTCAATGGGAGTACATTATGTTACTGAAGCAGAATATCCCGCTCTTCACAGGATGGTTGCTGAACTTGCAAGAGATGCCGGTATTCCAAAACCCAGGATTGGCATAGCCAGAATACCCATACCCAATGCATTTGCATTCGGACGCTGGGCAAAAGACGGAAGAGTTTGTGTTACAGAAGGTATAATGAACCTCCTTAATGAAAAAGAACTGAGGGCGGTTCTGGCGCATGAAATATCCCACCTGAAACACAAGGATGTTGCGATCATAACGATGATAAGCGTAATTCCAATGATATGCTGGTACTTTGCATGGAACCAGCTGTTCTCAGGCGGCAGGGAACGGGGAAATGGCATTCTTATAGGAATAGTGGCTCTTATTATATATTTGATAACAAATCTCCTTGTCCTGTACGTATCAAGGATCAGGGAATATTATGCAGATGAAGGCGCAGTGAAACTCGGTAGCTCACCGCATCACCTTGCATCAGCTCTTTATAAACTTGTTTATGGGAGTGCCAGAGTTTCCAAAGAATCATTAAAACCCATAGAGGGCATGAAAGCCTTCTTTGCTAATGACCCGTCGCGCGCTGGCAGTGATATAAGGGAATTATCCCAGATCGACCTTGACGGGAGCGGAACTATCGATATAAATGAACTCATGGCTCTCCGGACCCGCCCGATAAAAGTCAAAACCGGTGATAAGTTAATGGAAATGTTCAGCACACATCCGAATATGCTCAAACGCATACAGCGATTGTCCTCTCTCCAGGGGATTTCCGCATACTAATTTTTTTTAATTTTTTCTAATTACCCCCCTCCGAAAAGGTTAAAAGGGATGTGGTAGAATGAGGAGAAATCATTCACTCATAATGCAGTGATTTGGAGTTCATCTCCAGACATAATTGTTTCAAATTGTTTTGAAGGTTCAAAATATTAATCTGGCAATAATGCCCACAATCATTGTATAAATATGTGATGAGCCGCAAGGCTGTTCCGGGTTATCCGGAGCATGTATCGTGCATTATGAAATGCATAATCCCCAACGATTGTTGGAAAAGGAGGACTATAGGTTGCTAAATGAATTACAGGGTAGAAAAGGTGACTTAAAAGACAAGTCGGAAGAGTATAAGGAAAAAAGAAATGAATTCAATCTTGAAGCGAGTAAGTGTGCTGCGAAAAGGAACGATTTAAACAAACGCACAAAAGAGCTTATTGAAGAGGCACAACAACTCAAAAAGTTGCGTGACGAGAATAACGAACAGGTTGCTCAATCCAAACTCAAACGCGACGAATTAAATGATCAAGCTAATAAAATTTATGCGGAAATCGATAAGATCCGCAAAGGCCTCAATCTCGGTGATGGCCCTTCACTTAAAGAATTAAAAAAACAGATCGATGGGCTGGAATTCAGACAGCAGACCGAAGTAATGACACCCGCAAAGGAACGGGAACTTGTTGATAGTATAACAAAACTGACCGATGAGCTCAAGCACAAAAAACAGCAGCTTGAGGGCAATACTGAATTAAAGACCTTACTTGAACAGGCCCAGGCTCTTCGCGATGAAGCATTGGTACATCACAACAAAGTCAAGGAATTTGCTGATGCAGCACAGCAATATCATGATAAGATGATCGTGATATTCAAGGAAGCTGATACAATAAGAGCAGAATCTGATGCCGCACACAAGGAATTTGTGAAAGCTCAGGAAGCTGCTGACGAACAACACAGATTGTTCATCCAGACACAGAAAGAGATCCGGGAGATCAATAAAGTGATCATCGGATTAAAGAGGAAGACAAAAGAAGGTAAGGACGAATCCATAAGAGAACAGGCCAAGAAGGAAGCTGAAGAGGTATATGCCCAGTTCAAGCTTGGTGAGAAACTGAATACCGAGGATTTGATGTTACTGCAGAGATCGGGACTCCTGTAGATCCCATTCTCTTTCTTTTTTATATCAATGGAAAAATCTATTAAATGTTATACTATAAGCTGGGATGAAGCTTACAGGCTTGCAAGAACTCTTGCACAAAAAATAATTGGATCAGGATATAAGCCTGATATTGTTATAGGGATCGCAAGGGGTGGGCTTGTTCCAGCGCGTATGGTATGCGATTTTCTTTTGATGGATGAGCTTGCATCGATAAGGACAGAACACTGGGGAATCGCTTCAAAAAATGAACTTGCAAGGATAAATTTCTCGCTTCCGGAAGAAGCGGACATCTCCGGGAAAAATGTACTTGTTGTGGATGATGTTGCAGATACAGGAGATAGTTTATCGGTAATATCGGATTACCTGGAACAAAAGAATCCCATGGAAATCAGGACCGCGGTTCTCCATTATAAAACCTGTTCAATTGTGGTTCCGGATTATTGGGGCAAGAAACTTGAGGAATGGAACTGGATAATATATCCATGGGCTTTTTATGAAGACCTGGCTGGATTCGTTCAGGAATTACTGGATAAACCGGTTACCAATGAAGAGATTAAAAAAGGTCTTTTGAAAAATTTTAATATAACAATTTCAAGAAAAGACCTTCTTGAAATGCTGAATGATTTTCACAAACTGAGAAATATCAAAAAAAGTGGAAAAAACAAAAAGGTATTATGGGAAAAAGTAGAACCTTAAAAGGGTAGAATAATGAATATCAGGGTTCATGTTTTTATTTCGGGGAAGGTGCAGGGTGTGTTCTTCAGGTCAAGCACTAAGGATATGGCGAAGAAGTCAGGTCTTTTCGGCTGGGTCAGGAACCTTGCTGACGGGCGGGTGGAAGCTGTTTTTGAAGGTAAAAAGGACGCAATTGAAAAAATGCTGGAATGGTGCAGGGTAGGTCCAGAATATGCAAAAGTGAAAGGCATAGAAGTTATTTGGGAAGAATTCAAGGGAGATTTCAAAGAGTTTTTGCTGCGTCGGTAATTATAAACCTAGCCTTGCCAATTATAGAGCGAGAGAGGAAGAGCGGCCGCCGGCAGCCAGTCTGCTGAGGAAAGTCCCCTCACCATCTGGACCGCGGACATGCGCAAGCATGTAGGGTGAGAATCCTGGCTCTGGAACAGAAACGATACCGCAGCGCTTCTAATGCGATGATTCCGAAAGGATGAGATCATGTGTATGCGGATGGAACGGCGAATCCACGCGGGTGCAAGCCGAAACAGGGCATTAAAGGGCAGTCCAGACCTGTCCGAGTACGGCGCATAGCTGAATGCCGCAAAAGCGCTACAGGGGTTTTACTCCTGCGCTGAACATAAAGGGGCTTACTCTCCTCACTCAAATTATAAGTCATCAAATAATATTTAAAACATAACAGATAATTAATGTGTATGGTTCAAAGGGAGGAGTAGATGACATCTGATAAAAAATTATTTTACTTTTTGAATAAATATCTCGTTAAGATAAAGCCACTGTATAATCCTGACGAGTTTCCAAGAAAAAAAGACCAAATAAGCATTGTTAGTGAAGCTCTTAAAAAAGAAATACGGATTATCTGAGAAATCATCATGCCTTCACTCATCGACCCTATCTATGGTCATGTAGCAATAACCAATCTTGAGCAGCTCATCATCAATACACCCGAAATGGCGCGCCTGCGCCGCATCCAGCAGCTCGGTCTTACCGACTTTGCATTTCCAGGCGCGAACCATACGCGTTTTGAACATAGCGTCGGCACATTATTCATTGCAGACAAGATCGCCCGCTCGCTGGGGCTGGATAAGGAGGAGATTGTGAAAGTGAGGCTTGCAGCCCTTCTGCATGATGTCGGCCACTGTGCTTTTTCGCATGTAGTGGAAAGCATCCTGAAACGCAATCCCCAATACCAGCCAGTATTAAACGGAAAGAATTTCCTGAACCATGAGATGTTCACAAAACACATCATAGCGAATTCTTTACATATAATACCTGAAATTGGTGCATATGCAGGTGCTTCTTTTTTCCAGGAAATCTCCAGAATAGCAACAGGGGATATTGAGGGCGTTTCAAAACCATATCTTTCCCAGATCATCTCAAATGATATAGACGCTGACAGGATCGATTTCCTGCTGCGTGATTCCTACCACACTGGTGTTTCTTTCGGGCTTGTTGATGTTGACCAGATCATTGGAAGTATGGCGTTCAATAATGATAGGATCATCCTTGGCGGGATACTCAGTTATGATGAGGACATGGCTCTTACAGCCGCCGAATCCATGCTGATTGCCAGGGCGCATCACTATTCTGCAATAATACATAATCCAGGGACCCAGGGGGCAAGAGTGATGATGCTCCATGCTCTTGAAAAAACACTTGCACGATATAAAGAGTCGGGGAATGATGTAAAAGAAGCCGTATTGAAATTCTTTACCACATACAATGACAGTGATCTTTTAAATTTCATAGAAGCAAATGGGGATGAAAATTCAAGGAAATTAATAGCAAATATCCGAAACGCCTCCATTTGCAATGCTGTGGCGCGATTCACCCATAAGAACCTGAATCCCAGGACAAGAATGGCGCTTTCCACCATTGCCAGGAATGGGATTGCCAAGAAAATGTTCGAAGACGGACTTGCAAAACGTTTTGCCGATAAATATGGTGCATCTGTTCTTGTTGACCTTGATGTCGCAAGCGGGATACCAAAAAGCACACGCATAAAAATCGGTGAGGAGGAGAGTTTCCTGTACGATGAATCCACGCTTGCCAACGGTCTTGTGAGGGCTATCTCGCGCCAGATATCGCTATGTGTATTTGGAAGGGCAGGGGATAACACTGCGCTTTCTCACGCGTCCTGTGATTTCTTGCTGGGCATCGAGAATCTTTCCCCTGATCTTTTGCGTTTTATCAGGAATGAAAACTATCTCCCGATAGAAGGTCTTCTTCTTATTTTTTACAGCGCCCACAGGTTGTTCAGCAGTGAGGCTGACGGAAGGATCACTATGCCAAGACTTCGAAATATTGCAAAGATATATTATCTCGTAAAGGAGCTTGGAAAAGATGAAAAATTAAAGAATTTGTTCGATTACAAGTTCCATACCCGTTACGGCTTCTCATATAGCGATAAGCTTTTTGAGGATATCCAGCTCCTTGTTGCGATGGGAATGGTGGATGAAGACCTGCGGTATTTTGAGAAAAAGGGGCGGTGGCAGCAGCGTTATGAATATGTCCTTACAAACGATGGCCTTCTTTATGCACAATCAATAGCTCCAGCATACCAGAACGAACTGGCCATAATTAAAAATTATCTGGCTATTAATAAGCATTCTATTCCCAGGGATATGTTGAGTGTGGCTTCAAAACGTTACAACAGGGTCCCCGGATAAGCTCCGAAATTTTTGGATGAATTTATATATGATAAAAATTACTAATAAGACCAGAGGATGATGGAACATGAATGAAACAAATGGCAATAAAAGCGATACAATGGTGATTTTAGCAGTTCTGATCGTGATATTGATTATAGCCGGTATCCTTTACTTATTCTATAGAGTACCACGTTAAAAAATAATTTTTAAAAAAAGACAAATCACAATATTTTTCACTTTTCAGATATTACTTCGCGGATAACATCTTTGAGGGAATCCCTCAGTTTGCTTTCAGGATTTGAAATTTCATCTGCGATTATATCCAGGACAAGGTCAAGCCCGCCCGGGCTCGATGAGACATAATCCCTTATTACAGTATCCAGATTTTCGCAGCAGTCGACACATAAATCCACGCCTTCAATTTCAGCGTCGTTAACAGGTTCAAGAGCAGTATGACATAAGAAACATTCACTCATAACATCACCATCGCCGTAAATGACTCTGACATCATATCAATGTTATGCATGAGAAATCCTTAAAGTTCAGGAGGTTTATTATGGCGCACATGGCAAAAGTAGAAGTCGTGATGGATGAAAAGGCACTCATCGCCAGGCATATGCTCAACTTCAAGCTTGTTAAATTATCATGGGCATTGTTTTTTATTCTTATCGGAGGAAGCTGGATACTTGAAAGCCTCAAGGAGATAGACAGCACACGAAAATGGGGAATTATTTATGCTGGATGCGGCGCAATCCTGCTTTTGTTGAACCTGATGCGGATTGCCTGGAAGATCAATATCAGTAGGTTCACTATATGGCTTGGTACTCTTTTATTGTTGTACGGGATAGCGACATTTTATGAGGTCGATTTCTCAATATGGGCTGCAGCAATATTGGTGATCGGCTTCATAATGCTTCTGGAAGTATTCAGGAAGTAGATCGTAAAGGTTTTTCTTACGATACCTTGAAATCCTATAAAAAACATTAGTATCTTTCATGGCACAAAAGAAAGAAGGTAGCGGCTTGATGTCTTCAGCCGGTTTAATGAGATACTACGATTCTGAAGAGACGGCTGTATTGATCGAGCCAAAAACCGTTGTTATTATAGCAGTATTGAGCGGACTTGCAGTTCTTGTATTAAATGCCTCATATGGTATCTGGCCGTAATACGGATTCTCAATCATAATATTTTTTAACCATCACTTTCAATCAGGATAGCATGAAGCTATTCGGCGTTCTTGGCGATCCTGTATCGCACAGTTTTTCACCCGCAATGCATAATGCGGCATTTAAAGCACTTGGTATGGACTGCGAATATCATGCGTTCAGGGTAAGCAAGCATTCTCTTCACGATGCGATCCATGGGGCATGTGCGCTTGGTTTTGGGGGCTTAAATCTTACAATTCCCCTGAAGGAGAAAGCTCTTGAGATAGTTAAGCCCGCAGACCTGGCAAAACAAATTGGCGCTGTAAATACCGTTGATTTTAAAAAAGGAATTATTGGTTATAACACCGACGGACTCGGGGCCAAAATGGCACTCGCCAAAAGTGGTGTGAAGATCAAAGGGAAAAGTGTCCTGCTTCTGGGCGCCGGGGGCGCTGCAAGAGCGATCGCGTTCACACTTGCGACAGAGGGAGCCAATGTGACCATTGCCAACAGGACGCCGGAAAGAGCAATATCTCTTGCAAAAGATGCAGGAATTGTCGGAAAAATAAATGCGTCAGGTCTTACTGATCTTAAAAATCTTGTCAAGAATAGCGATATTCTTATAAATTCAACTGCTATCGGCATGTTCCCGAACGTTGGCGAAACCCTTGTGACCTCAGACATAATGCACAGTGACCTTGTTGTTTTTGATATTGTCTATAATCCCCTTAATACGCAATTGCTCCAGGAAGCAAAAACAGCCGGAGCAAAAACAATAGATGGTGTGAAGATGCTTGTGTACCAGGGAGCAGAGGCGTTTAAGATATGGACTGGAAAGACACCGCCTGTTGATATAATGGAAAAAGCTGTGAGGGAAAGACTGATATGAAAATACTGATAATCGGGGGCACTGGAGAAACAGGCCAGTGGTTTGCGAAGTTTTATAAAAAACACGGGTTTGATGTTGCCATATGGGGTATCAATAAGAAAAAAGAGGTTGCAGAGGAGTTAGGTGTAGTTTTTGCGGATGACCTTGACAATGAAATAAAATCAAGTGATATTGTCATGATATCTGTTCCGATAAATATCACTGAAAAAACGATTTCGGATATTGCTCCAAAAATGCCGGCCGGAAGTCTTCTCATGGATATCACTTCAATAAAAAGAGGCCCGATGGAAGCGATGATTAAGTATGCACCCCGAAATGTTGAGATACTGGGATCACATCCGATGTTTGGCCCTTCAATTCCGGATATAAGGGGACAGATAGTGATCTTTACGCCTGTCAATGGAAGAAGTTCAAAATGGTTCCCTCAAATAAAAAGCCTGTATGAGGATAATGGCGCGCATATAGAGATATTGGATGCTCTGGAGCATGACAGGATGATGGCCGTTATCCAGGGTCTTACGCATTTTGCTTATATTACCATAGGAACGGTTTTCAGGGAGCTTGAATTCGATGTTGCAAAATCACGCAGGTTCATGAGCCCCATGTACGATATCATGCTTGACCTCGTGGGGCGGATTCTTGCCCAGAACCCGTACCTGTATGCCATGATACAGATGAATCCGGAAGTGGCAAAGGTGCATAAGGTTTACATCGACCAGTGCAACCTGATGGCAGAAATGGTACAAAGGAAAGATATTGAAGGCTTTGTGAGCCTTATGAAAAAAGCAGCTGCACATTTTGGAGATACGGAATCAGCGCTCAGGCGCTCGGATAAGCTCATTGGCACTAAAATTGCCGAGCATGAGGAACTCGTGCGTTCCACAGGCAGCGAGCGCGCAATCAAGCACATCTATTCAGGTGTTATTCATATCGGGATTGTCAAAAAAGTAACGCCGA
Source organism: uncultured archaeon (assembly GCA_902384525.1). GTDB lineage: Archaea > Halobacteriota > Methanosarcinia > Methanosarcinales > Methanoperedenaceae > Methanoperedens. Next base: position 971 of record CABMCA010000010.1, on the reverse strand, counting down.
GAACCGTTATCCTGGAACGGGGCGGAAAAAAGATCGAATTCCTTATTGAGAATGTCAGACTCTTAAATGAATTGGAATTATATGCATGGAAATCAGCAAATTTAATAAATGTGACACGGGATGTATCTGTTTATATTCCGGATGCTTCTGATGCAGATATCATAAAAAGCGTCATCGCATGCAGGGAAGGGATTGTATCTGCGCAAATCATCGATGTTTATAACAAACAAAATATACAAAGTGTTACCTACCGGCTCACAATATTTGGAGATCGTGATGCAGCTATTGTGCAAGGGAGTATTGAGAAACTTCTCAGGGGCATAGGCTGTACCATCAGGTAAGGTTTAATATTGAATGCACGCAACAGAGAAAGAAGGTGATTTTTTATGGTAGAAAAAACAACAGTCAGGCCAAAGATACAGGATTTAAAAATAGGGGATATCCTGCATGTGGGGACAGAAGAGAAAGGGGAGATATTTAAAGTGACAAAACTTGGTGAAAATACCTTCATTTACGACCAGGGCGGCGACCTCAAGGAATATGGCAGGGCGGTAATGGCCAAAAATATCTTCGGTTTTGCGGAGAAGTACAAGGCGGTCTACTGGATAACGAGAGATGATGAGTGAATTTGAATATAATACGTGGGAATGATAAGGCCTTCAAGATATCGCCAGAATTAGTTCTCTGGTTCTTTTGTCAATAGCGGTCTAATATTCCCTATTTTCAATGGGATAAAATTCCCCAGTTGACACTATTAGGAAAAATCCCAGAAATGAAAACCATCTGCATTATAATCCCTTATGGGTTTTCCAATGCGCTGCGACCTGCGTAACTTGGTCTCTTTCAAGCATGAATAACAGGTTTCAATCCCTTATGGGTTTTCCAATGCGCTGCGACTCGGCACATATCGGTTGTGCGAAAAGACAGAACATGTAGTTCAATCCCTTATGGGTTTTCCAATGCGCTGCGAC
>CABMCA010000009.1 GCA_902384525.1 uncultured archaeon | reverse complement strand
ATTTGGTCTTTGCCTTAAAAAACAGTTAATTTTTCGATAATTGTCGTTTATTGAGAGAGATTTGTTATCAGGTTGTTCTCTTTTCCGTCGATAGAATCGGCAAATCACTGGATTTTAGGATTGTGCCACATTACGACCTTATATTATTGACGTGACACTAGCTGCGAGGTATTATTTAAGTGGTCAAAAATTATTTTGGCTGTTTCTTTAGCCAATAGTCCTGTGGTATCGATTTGGCACTCGCCTGCGTATTTTTTCTTCATTACTTCTTCATTTAAACGTTGGCAAATATCATACTTTCTAAACTCCCCTGTTTTGCGGGATTGAATCCTTCTTTTGAGTTCTTCTTCATTTGTATAAAGACCAAAAACACGAATAGATAAGTCTTTGTCTAATTGATTAAGATTGTCGAGATACTTAACAATTTTATCGGAACTAAAAGTATCCACCACTATTACAGGACGGAAACCTAATTTAATAAAATCATATACTAATTTCGTTGATATATTCAACATATTAATATGTTCGCTCTGATCTGTCCAATCGACTGAAATAACCATTGACCGCAGAATATCTACTTCTAACCTGACGCCTTTAGGATAAAATTTTGACAAGCATTTTGCAGATTGTGATTTACCAGCGCCTGGAGCGCCCCTTATTATAATTATATCTAATTTCTCTCTGCTCATGATAAGAATTGTGGTTCAGGTACATTACAGGATAGCCACTTGCAGGGTAAATTACAGGTCTTCATTAGCTTGGTAATTTCAGTAGTCCGTTTCTTGGAAAGAATAGAAATAATGTCTTCTTTTAAAATATTTCCCAAAGGCTCCCGTGCAAAAGGAATACGAAGATGGTCAAAGCATTTAACCACATCCCCATTGTAATAGACACAAATATTTTTCCGGGCCGCACAAGCCATATCATTATCGAGTAATGAAGATGCATTGGCATCATGCCATGTTCCTCCAAAATCCATATAAGGCTGAGAAGTATGTTGAATACCTAATTCATCGCAAAATGTTTTAACCTTCGGGACATCATCTATGGTTTCATAGGCAAAAACCGATTGAATTTTCAACCTGTCGCCCAATATTTTTCTTGCAAGTAATATATTGCTCATTACTGTGTCGTAATGATCTCTGCCCCTGAATTTATTCCACTTGCTCTTTTCCATTGTATCTAACGACACCACAAGAATGTGTTCAAAATTGGAATACTTAACCAGAAAATCTTCTGTAATCAATGATCCGTTCGTTACCACAATCATAGGAACATTAAGTTTTCTTGATTCTTCTGCGATATGCAAAACATCTTCCATAAATAACAAAGGTTCGCCGCCTGTAATTGTAACCTGATACAAGTTGTTATGCAACGATTGCAGGCATTTGATAAAATCTTTTAGCTGGATTCGCTCGCTATCAGGTTCGGGCGTTTTCCATATTCCACATTTGGAGCATCTGTCATTGCACCGCTTGGTAATCATGTAGATTAATTCATTTCGCTTTACACCATACAATCTTCGTACTGGGGACTTGTACCATCTGTAAATACTCCATTCGATAGTCTTTAAACATATCAAAGGAATTAAAAAACGTTTTTTCTCAATTCTTTTCGAAAAAGGAATCATTTCCCCCATATAATCATTAACTAAATGAGAGAGGCTTGACTGATTGAATTTTCTTCTATATATTAGTGACATAAGCGTTCCCCGAATAAATTGATTCTGATGAGTCCCATAACAACACAGTATGTCCTTCATACAAGGTTGCACTTGAACTCTTATATTTCATAAATAATTTTACAAATCTCTTAAAACCCGACAGGGAGTTTTTATAACCATAATCATGCCAGAGTTTGGCTTTTACGCAAAAACCAATTTTATACTTGCTCCGAAGACGTAAACACAAATCAACATCTTCGCCAGCTGCGGTTGGGAACTTCTCATCAAAACGGAACTGGTTTACCACTTCAGCCTTCATCCCGAAATTTAAAGACGGCATATACCACAATTCTTTTTTATCGGGTAATAGCCACTTGCCGCTTAAAGTCCCATTAATGTCATGATAATAATCCAATAATGTTTCACCCCAAGAATACGTCATCCCTCCAACAGCTCCAAAGTTAGTTTGCGAAAGAAATAAGGTCATTTGTTCATTCCATTGTTTGTCCAAAATGCAGTCATGGTCAGTGAATAGCAAATATTGTGCATTTTGCTCCAGCGCTTTATCTATTCCAATGTTCCGAGCCCTTGCCGGTCCGCCATTAAGGGATAATCTGATATGTTCTATGAAATTAAACGGTAGTGTATAGGAAAAAGGACTAGCATCCTCAATTACATAAACTTTATCAAAAGGTTTTGATTGGTTTTGTACGCTAATAAGTAGACGTTGAAGACAGTTAATGTCCCATTTCGTTCTAATCAAACATGGGATTATAAGTATACTCATATAGTAAAAATATTAAAATTTTTATTCATTATGCACCATATGGTCGTGCGTAAGATATTACACATTGCCACTCTTATCATAGCATGCTAAAGCGTCTTCAAGCCGATTTTGTAAATAGCCATGTTTGACAAACAAAGCTATCAATTTTTCTTCGGCGTTATTTGGACAATCGTAGGATAAAACTCCTGCCAATGCTTCAAATGAGCGAGCTAATTCTTTGGTCGAGTGGAAAGAACGGCTAATCGGTTGGTTTTGTTGGATATAAACCATCTGTTCACCTAATCCAATTTTTTCTGCTATCTTTTGCCAACCATTTTTGTTACCAACTAACTCCTGTTTTAATAAGTCCATTTGTCCAAGATTAATATTATCTTTATGATTATACAAATATTTTCGCACGATAAATTCAAGATATGAATCACCTAAAAATGCAAGTCTTTCAGGCTTACGAGTCCCTTTAGTTCTGTGGTCATTATTGTGCGTCAAAGCCTGGTCATAATCTTCGATATACTTATCATCAATCTCAATGCCAAATTCTTTTTTGATGAAATTTTTAATTTGGGCTTTTCTTATTTCTTCCATAGAGTACCATTGGGAGGCTAGTTGAAATAAAAAAATAGAATAAAATTTAATTATTTAATATTAAACTTTATCTAGGACTTCGACACTTACTTTCTTTACATTCGGCTTGTTGATTTTTGCGGGCATCCATTTTGGTTTGTTCTTTGGAGCTGCAACTACTTCTGTCCATCCTTTGAAAATATGAACCTTTTTAGTGCCTCTTTCTCTTAATCTTAATTCGACGGGTTTTGATTTTGTTCCTTTGCTACGATTAGCTGCTTTTAAAGCTGCCTGGCGAGGCTGGTGACCTGTAAATACGCCATCCTCTTTTCCGTTCTTTTCCCTTAATGCAAAATTTCTTATTTCTGCCATAATTATTTCATACCCTGACAACGATTAATTGTCTAAAGGTTGAATCACTTATACTAATATATAAATATTGGTGTGATAAATGTGGCAAGCATGGTCTTTTGAGAGGGCACGAAGTCCTTTAAATGTGTTTTTACCAAGGATAGGGCTTAAATGCTTCGATACAATACCCCTACCCTGTCGGCAGCGCCTGACCTGGGGGATATTATGCGTTGCAAGTACAATTGTTCTGCGCTCGTTCCTGATAAACTATCGCCCTTGCAAAAGCCATGCGCTGCACATTTCCTCGTGAGAGTGGCCTGTATATCATTCTTTTCCGATCATGACTTCTGTCGCTTTTACGATACCCATCACTTTATCATTCTTTTTGATATCGAGGGCTTCCACAGCTTCTGTCGTGATAACCGCAGTTATCGTCGCAGGTTCTATCTGGATCTTTACCTTTGCCACAAGATCTCCTTTCTCGATCTCCACTACTTTGCCTTTCATCTGATTTCTTGCAGATATTTTCAACCCAATCACCTCCCAGAAAGTTTTATCATAAACCGTTTGTGCAATATATTGTGATATGTATTAATATATGTACTCTCCATTTATAAATGCATAAGATCTCGGATCATCCGGATGCGTAAAAATCTGTTCTTTCGTGGTCACTTCTATCAACTCCCCATTAAGCAGGATGCCAACCCTATCAGCGATTCGCCGCACCTGGTGAATATTATGGGAAGCAAGGATAATCGTTGTTTCAAGCTCCTTTCTGATCTTTTTGATAATATCTTCTATCTTTGCAACATTTGCCGGATCAAGATTAGCTGTCGGCTCATCAAGCAAGAGCACATCCGGTTCATAGACGATCACCCTTGCAAAAGCCATGCGCTGTGCCTCACCTCCTGAAAGGGTCGAAGCTTTCTGTTTTTCATAATCCGCAAGTCCCACAAGGTTAAGCGCATCAATTACTTTTTTCTCTATTCTGAAAAAGCATTGACACCCTGGCCATGATACTGTTATTCTTATGAATCGAATATTCATTGCCATTGAATGTTGCAAGTATAGTGGCAGTGCCTGATACTTTGCATGAATCCGTCTTTCTTATTAGAGTTCATCTCAACAGAAAAGATATACATTCACCATTTCACCTTTTCCAATATTCCTGTCTGTTATTACATACCCTTCAACGACGCAAGACCGGGGAGATGCCGAGATTATTGCCGTATTATATTCACGATCAAACAACTTCATATCTGTGCCAATGGCTGTGTTATTTACTATCTTCATGAAAAGGATATATTCAAAACCTTTTTCCGGCAATACAACATCCTCATTTATTGTAATCTTATGTATTGCCCTTGGCATATCCGTGAAATATCTTCGCACCACTATTTCAAGAGCAGTGAAAGCCCCCGTTGGTTTGCCCGGAAGTGCGAATACAGGACTGTCATTCACAATGCCTACAGCGCAGGGTTTCCCGGGCCTGATAGCAACCCTGTGGAATACTGTTTCTCCTGCTTCGGCAATGATATCTGCAACAAAATCGCGCTCACCCACAGAAACACCACCTGTTGTAAAGACTACATCGAATTTTTCGCAAGCTTCAAGCAGCATCTTCTTTGTTTTATTATAGTCATCAGGGACAGCGCCTATAAATTCGGATTCGTGGCCTGATTCTTTCAAAAATCCCTGTATCAGCACTGCACTTGTATTTTTTATCATTCCATTATAAATTTCTGTGCCCGTGGAAATTATACCGGCTTTGATTTTTTTATAAACCGGAACTTTTTCGATGCCAAGACTATATAAAAGCGCAGCGCTCTGGGGCATTATAAGGTGGTCTTTCTCAAATATCCTGTCCCCGGCACTGTAATCCGAGCCTTTTCGGAACACGTTTTCCCATTTCTTGAGAGCTTTCCCACAAAGGATACCTTTTTGAACGTCTGCATCTTCAATTTTCAGCACGGAATCTGCACCTTCCGGGAGTATTGCCCCTGTTGCGATTGCTATAGCTTCGCAGCTCTTTATCTTTGCAATGCCGTCGCCAGCGTATACTTTCCCGGATATTTTTAGCGGATAAACATCCTCATGTCTAACGGCAAATCCGTCCATTGCGGCAATATCGAATGCCGGGGACATGGAATCCGCAATAATATCTTCACTGATTTCCCTTCCCACAGAGTCGGGAAGAGCAACCTTTTCTGATTCACGCCTGAAGTAATATGTGTTTTTAAGTTGCTTTATTTTTTCAAGCGCTTCATTAAGAGTTATTATTGTTTTCACATTATCTCCACTATCTTAGAATTCAAAATTAGACTATATGATATTATATTCCTCTAATGCGATTTCAAACAAAATCTTTTCTCCATTACAAAAATCTAATGAATTGAATTCCGTTATGTTAGCTCAAACATAAAATAATTGATATAAACTTATCGACAAGGAGGTACTGAAAATGCTTTAATTACCCAACTTTCCCCCCAAACTCAAGGACAAAGAGCTGAATTATAGTTTTGATAAGATAAAAGAGCTTTTGGATAATGTCTACACTGTAAAAATCCATCATGGAGATAAGCTGCTAAAAAGAACGAGTTCTATGACTGGAGAGCAGAAAAAAATTATGGATATTTTTGGCTGTTGTCATAACCAAGGGTGAAAGTTGGATAAATATTGACGGGAAACAAATCAAATTCATTCAGTGTACATAAAATTAATATCTATAAACCAGGTATTTACAATTCATATGTTAAAACAACAAAAAAGCAAAAAACAAGAACTTTATGATCCGTTCAAAGATGATGATGTCAAACAATATCACGAAGAAGTAAAACAGCACTGGGGAAACACAGACAGACACTTGCAGTATGGATAAGGGAATTCGGGACAAAGAAGTACAGGCGCTAAATCGCAGAGCATTACAAAGGCATCCGGTTTTTCTATGATTGTCCGCGCAAGATGTATCGACGCCTTGGAAAAATGTATGTTGATGATCCGAGATTTGCAGTACTTCTGTGATATACGAGAAAGTCAGGCATAAAGAAAGCGAGGATATAATGACAATGTATTTTGAAAAAGCAGGTAAAGAGAACACTGAACGAACTCTACAAATTGCTAAAGAAGAGGCATTAAAGCGCGGGATAAGTCATATTGTTGTTGCATCAACTTTTGGAGATACAGGACTTGCCGCTGCCTGGATGTTGAAAGGCACAGGAATAAAACTGGTAGTGGTTACCCATAATACCGGTATTAGAGAGCCAGATCTTCAAACGTTTGACCCTGAAATAAAAAAGAAGATCGAGAGTATGGATGGAAAGGTTCATACAGGAACTATGGTTTTGAGAGGTCTTGGGACAGCACTTAAGGAGAGAGGCTCTCAATCTTATGAGCAGACTGTGGCTGATACCCTGAGAATTTTTGGTCAGGGAACAAAAGTGGTTGTTGAGATCGTGGCTATGAGTGCGGATGCCGGACTGATCCCATTCTCAGATGTTATTGCAGTAGCCGGAACAGGCAGGGGAGCGGATACCGCTGCCGTTATTAAAGCGAGTTCTTCAAATAAATTTTTTGACATTAAACTGAGAGAATATCTTGTAAAGCCACTTGATTTTTAGAGTTATCATGAAAAAAAGATCAGTCTGATATTTTCGATATTACGTCTCAAAAATCCTGACACATCTCTCAGATAGGGTTCTGTTCCAGGAACAATAACAGCATGATTTTTTTCCCAGCTATTTATACGATTATCAATAGTTTCTCTACCACTCTTTATCCGACCCTTATTCTCGTAAATATTATCGACAGCAAGATAAAGATAGTAGCATTTGATATATTCTTTCTTCGTTGCCAGCAGCCATTTAAGGTCTTCTTTTTGGATCCATTCCTTTTTTCCCCATCCTGCAATTTTTCACTTCCCATCAAAGTCCTGATTGATACATTCAAGTGCCCGCACACGAATATCTTCCTTTGCGTATTATGATCTTCAAATTCCTCCGGAGGATTTCTATCTTCCATGAATCTATTGATATCATCTGATATGATCGAAGGTATTCCTGCCATTTCTGCGATTTTACCGTGTCCTGCGTGAACTACCATTTTTCCTTCACTCCCCTATAAAACTCCCTGTATATCTGATACACTTCTCCAGCTGTCACGGAAAAGTTCATATGCTTATAAACATAATAACCATGACCTTAATTGTCAGGAGGCGAACAACTCATGTCCAATAAGGAGAAAAAGAAACCCAAGGATAATCCAAAACCAGCACCTAAAAAGAAATGATGGTTTAAAGTTTAATTTTCTTTTTTATTTTTTTTTGCAGCTTACTGAACTGCTTTTTCTTTAGTTTCTATATTTCAGTGACCGCCCTCACCCATTTTTACTTCCCGCACGCTTGCATCTTCGAGCTTTGAACCGCTTCCGGCCCTGGTGGGTTTTTCAGCGATTTTTTTCACTTTAGATACAATATCTTTTCCAAGTCTCTTACATTCATCAAGATCTTTTTCAGTAGGTTGATATTGAATACGTAATACAGGATCTATTACATTCATTCCAAGCTCACGCATTTTTTCTGCGATCATTACAGGTGCCTCACCGCTCCATCCATAAGATCCAAAAGCTGCCCCTACTTTGCCTGCTACGTTTGCCTTTTTAAGATTTTCAATGAATTTTTCCATGGGAGGCAGCATCTTATAATGGAATGTTGAAGAGCCAATCGCAATGGCATCCGCAGCAATTATATCCTCTATTTTTGCTTCATGGAAATTCACGGCTTTGGCGTCGGCATTTCTTGAATTTGCACCATCGACGATGGCATCTGCCATCGCTTTTGTATTACCTGATGTACTGAGATATACAACAACTACTTTAGGCATATTTTTCTCTCCTTATCTTTTAAATGAGTGATTTATTGATCCCACTCACACATTAATGTTAGATGTTATCTGGATAAAAGCTTTCGCTCAATGAGAGCCATTGGGTAAATTGAAATCAATCTCAATGTACTGTACTGGTTGATCTGCTCTTATTTATCTAAAGAGCACCCTTTCGTATCCCATCCAGATTCTCTTTTGCATTCTTTCCGGAATACTCCACTAATTGACCAGCATAATAGACCATTCTCTGGCGGTTTTTGCCTCAATCCGTTGTCGTTATTTGCTGTGGCAACGAATACAGGACATTCTTCACAGTTCAATCCACAAAACCCCAATGTCTTCATATCTTATTCCTCCTTAAATAAATACAATCAACATGCTTGAAAAATCTGCCGGAAAATGAAAATCGCCCGGATTGACTCCTCCCTATATCAAGTATTAGAGACATCATGGAATATCATGGTTTCGAACAGAAAAATAGTTCTCTACATTGCTACGAGTCTTGATGGCTACATTGCACGTGAAAATGGTGACATTGATTGGCTGTCGATGGTTGAATCCCATGATGAGGATTACGGCTACACAGACTTCTTGAAGTCAGTTGATACGGTAATCATGGGACGCAGGACATATGATCAGGTGCTGACATTTGGAGATTTTCCTTACAAGGATAAGAAATGTTACGTCATCTCAAGAACTGCCAGACCCAAAGATGATTATGTTGAGTTCTGGAGTGGCGATATATGTAAGCTTATTTCCGAAATTCGGCAAAAAGATGGCTTAAACATCTGGCTTGTTGGCGGGGCTCAGATCGCAGGGGAATTCTTGAGAAAGAACTTGATTGACAGGTACATAATCTCCGTTCTTCCAATTCTATTGGGCAAGGGAATTCTGCTTTTTCGCAGTGACATACCAGAAATCAGGCTGCAGCTTCGTCGAAATGTTGCCTATCCATCAGGGCTTGTTCAGCTTTCTTATGAACGATCAAAATAGACATCAGATGGGAAGTCTGACATCTCGAACACCTGGCGAATCTCGATCACGTCGCCATCTTCTGCAGGGATTCGCGTCGCCCAAACGACTGCTTCTTCTTTTGACTTTACATCTATCATCCAGTAACCACCGATTACTTCTTTTGCTTCGATGAGGGGCCCATCGGTGACTTTTTGCTTCCCGCCAGAAAAAGCGACACGTGCACCTTTCGAGATCGGATGAAGCCCGTCGAGAGAAATCAGCACGCCAGCTTTTGCCAGTTCTTCGTTGAACTTCATCATCCTGGCAACAGACTCAGCAGAAGGGGTGAATCCTTTCACGGCTCTCTCTGCGGGTGGCGTATCAGGTTGGTAGACTTTCGGAATCATAAACATCATGAATCGCATTGTATCTCCTTTTAATTTAAAAACTACTGAATCTCCTGGAAAGAAAAAGCCAGAATCCAGCGGTGCCCGAATGGATCAGTAAGACCGCCGGCGCGGTCGCCCCAGAACATATCTGCAAGTGACATGGTTACTTTGGCGCCTGCGGAAACAGCCTTTGTAAAGACAGAATCCACATCATCAACATACAGGTACATGCTGGAACTGCCGCCTCCTGACGATTGGGGTGAGAACACGTTCATTTCAGGGGCCACATCGCGCACAACCAGATCAGGTATGAGCGAATGAAAACCTTCCGGAATGGCTTTTGTTTTCATACTAACCTCCTAATTTTTACTTCCTGTTATAAAGGTTGTTTCTCATTCTATTTTAATTTTATCTCTTGTTCTCATATGCCTGCTTTAAAGTTTTTATGTCAATCCTTTTCATCTAAATTATGTTGCAGCAGGTTTTTACACCTTGTTTGCCATTATTATCTTACCAGTTATAGTTTTCAGGTGAATATGAGTTCGATTATTTTTACCCATGGTGATTGCGATGGTATCTGCGCTGGAGCTGTTGTTAAAAGTGCGTTTGCGGATTCCAAAGTATTTTTTACAAGCCCTGTAAGCCTGCTCGGAGAACTGAAAAATCTTGTCGGAAATTATGACAACATTGTGATATGCGATATCGCAATTGATGAGAAAACATTCCCTCAATTGAAAATTAAATTAAATGAGCTTGATACCGAATCAAATATGATATACATAGACCACCATCCTGTGCCTGAAAAGAAATTTAACAAAAGCTGGTTTCATCACGATAACTATTCATCTTCGGAACAGGCATACCGGATTCTTGAAAATAAACTCAGCCGAGATATGAGAAGGGTGGCAATTTACGGCGCCATAGGTGATTTCAGTGAGACATCTCTCATAAAAAAATGGGAGCGTGACTGGGATACGAGAACGCTGTATTTCTATGCTGGAACACTAATCCAGGGAATAACGCACGTCGGCAGGGATTATGATTATAAAAGGAGGATATTAGATGCACTTTCTGGGGATATTCCTCCTCCTGAAATTGCGGGTCTTCTTGAATCAGCTGTCATCGCCTCAAGAAAGGAAGAGGGGATAAAAGACGATGTGAGGCATAAAGTAGTGAAATTGAAAAACCTTGCTTATGTTCAGGATATTAACGGGTATATGTCAAAAGCTGCAATATATGCTGCTTCTATCGGGAATGCGAATGTGGGGGTATCCTGCGAGTACAGGTCGCAAAAACATGTGTATGATATCAGTATCCGCAGGCGCAACGGTGATATGGATTTAAATACAATACTGCGCCATCTGGCGCCAGATCACGGAGGGACAGGAGGCGGTCATCCATTTGCAGCAGGAGCACGCATTCCGGAAAAAGAGCTGGAAGCATTTTTAAATAACCTGGATGAAGCGATAGGCTAATGAATAATTATAATAAGCCCCGGGAGGGAATTGAACCCTCGACCTCGTCCTTACCAAGGACGCGCTATACCTCTAAGCCACCGAGGCGCTTTTGACTTCTTGCCAGGATATATTTTTCAGCGGGCCCGGAGGGATTCGAACCCTCGACATCCGGGTTAGAAGCCCGGCGCTATATCCAAGCTAAGCCACGAGCCCAGCGAGGAACTCCAAGATGTTTTGTTCATTTAAAAAGCTTTGTGCATCAAATCCCGTATTCTTTTTTCAATGCTTCTATTTCCGGCAATAATATATGATCCAGTGATGTTCCTTTCGCTTCCTTTATCTGCAGCGTTTCAATAAGCTTCGAATAGTTCCCACCCGCAAGCCCATTTGCAATGATCGCAGCACCCTGCGCAGCTTCCTTGACGTTTTTTGTACCAAAACCAACTATTCGCCTGACGGGCGCAATATCAAGCCTGTGTTCTAATTCTTCAAAAAGACCCTCAACTCTTGATATCCTGCCAGAAACAAGTATCTCTCGCGGATCAACAGATGCCGTAAGTTGCAGGACATCTTTAATTGCGCCTTCAAGATATGCATTCAAAGCATCATCATTATCCATCAGTTCTTCCGGCGTTCTTGCAAATTTTTCAACTCCTCCCTTAAAAACAAGTTCCTTATTGAAACCGCCCAACAGATAAGCAAGCTCAGCATCCATTCCACCGAGTGAGAGATAACCTATACTACCTGTACTTCCACCGATACCATCCACGATTTTTCCATTATTTACTGCAACAGCGGCAGTATATCCGAATCCCATTTCGAGTAATATGAATGAGGTTTCATTGTACCCGATATTATACTTTAATGCCTGGTCACGTATTCCAAGAGCAGTACAGCATAGTTTATCCGCTGTACCCATATCGATCTTATTCAACTTCCTGTAGGATGGGATAGTAGGAAGATGTATTACCCCCGGAATAAAACAGACCGGGAGTTTGTTGTGTTGCATCCGCATTATGGATGTACGAAGTCCAAGGAGACTTTTCCCGTTATCTTTCTTAATAAGCGACATAAGAAATAATTCCCTCTCACCTATGTCTTTTATGTCAGTGATCGGAATGCCAAAGCCTGAAGGCCCCACAATGAGGTCTGCCATTGTTTCTTTTATGATATTTGAGATCAGCTCAGGATCTTTCTTTATGTCCTTCGTGGATATTGAAAGATCCAGAATTATTTTTTCATCATCAAGACCGCAAAAATCAAAACTTTTTGTTCCCGGGTCTATGCCGATTACTCTTACCATATCCCCAAGTTATCATACTATCTAATTAATGTTTATGTTTTTGTTTATGTTTTTGCCGGCTTTCTTTCAATTACTTTTACCCAGTGACCCGGAGTGACCTCGGCAAGGACAGGGGCATTGGGCGCAAGTTCATCAAAATATATAGTCTCATCCAGCGGGTGATCCTCACCACCGCATATCGGACATTTTTCAGAATATGTCTTTCTTTTACTATGAGCTGACATAAAACCTCGCTTTCATATATTTCTGCCCTGATGAGCCATAAGAGTATTGGTTGATCTGACACAAGTTTTTTATTATCTATGGCTATTATGAAATAAGAACAGGGATTATCATGCAAGCAGAAATTTACGATAAAGTAAGCCTAGAGACTAATGGCGTGAAATATGAGGGAACTCTAATGCCCTCTCAGACAGACAGGATAGTTTTAAAATTAAAAAACGGATATAATATTGGGATAAAAAAAGAATCAGCATCTTTGAAATTGCTTGATAAGAAAGAAGAAAAAATATCTCATACTGAAACTGGTCGAGCGGAGAAGAAAAAAAAAGAAAAACTTCCCAACATCTCGATTCTTTCAACTGGCGGCACCATTGCAAGCAAGATAGATTACCGCACGGGAGCCGTGACGTCACAATTCTCGGCAGATGACGTTCTTTCTGCGATCCCTGAACTTGAAGAAATAGCTAATTACAACTGCCGGATGATTTACAGCATCCTGAGCGAGAACATGCGACCATCTTACTGGGTTGAGCTTGCACGCGCCGTATATGAGGAAATAAAGAACGGAGCAGACGGTGTCATTATCACCCATGGCACAGATACTATGATGTATACAGCCGCAGCGCTTTCTTTCATGATCGAAACACCTGTTCCAATCGTGCTTGTCGGCTCGCAGCGAAGTGCAGACCGGCCAAGCAGCGATAATGCCATGAATGCAATATGCGCAGCTAAAGTCGCAATAAGTGATATCGCCGAGGTATGCGTAGTGATGCATGGCTCTACGAGTGATGAGTTCTGTTATATCCACAGGGGAACAAAAGTCCGGAAGATGCATACCTCGCGCCGCGATGCTTTCCAATCGATTAACGCGCGCCCCATAGGACGCGTGGAATATCCTTCAGGGGAAATTAAAATGCTCTCTCCTTTTATAAAAAGAGGAGAGAAAAAACTTGCTATAAATGATAAGCTGGAATCAAAATGCGCCCTGATAAAATATATTACTGGCGCAAGTAATGAATCTCTTTTATTCCATTCCGGTTCCGGATATAAGGGTATTGTAATAGAAGGAACCGGTCTTGGACATGTTTCTACAGAATGGATCCCACTTATAAAAACAGTAACGGATGCCGGAATCCCGGTGGTCATGACTTCACAATGCATAAACGGCAGGGTATGCGATCGTGTCTATGATACAGGCAGGGATATCCTGAAAGCAGGTGCTATCGAAAGTGAAGATATGCTTTCTGAGGTAGCTCTTGTAAAATTAATGTGGGTGTTGGGGCAAACGAAGGATATCGAAAAAGTAAGTGCCATGATGCACACAAATATCGCAGGCGAACTCACTCGAAGTACTCGTTCATAATGAGTATAATAATAATTATTCTTTTTTAAGAATATATAGGTAAATATTAAATAGTAGTAGAACATTATGATAGTTGCTGTAGAATCAGGCGCCTAATGCCTTTAGTACCCTCAGTCTCCTTCGACCCATCGTTTTTATTAGGCGTCTGGTAACTACACCATTTTTCTAAAAACAGATTTTTCGGGCTTTTTTGGTTATTACTATAGAACAATTATGATAATGAGCATAATTATTCACATGAAAGAATATAACAGTTAATATTAAATACTATTGAATCATCATTAATATTGCTGTAGGATCGGGCGCCTAATGCCTTTAGTACCCTCAGTCT
>CABMCA010000008.1 GCA_902384525.1 uncultured archaeon | reverse complement strand
TTTGCACTGTTGCCAAATTTTGTTACTTTGCGAATGAAGAATCCTTCGATTCCTTCAATCTCAAGATGAGTCTGGGCTTGAATTTCAACTTTTTTCATTGGATATACTATGGATATCCTATAATATAAATATTCCTATTCGAAAAAATAGTTATGATAAAAAGTTTTAGACTTGTAAAATTAGTTTACATTCTTTCGGAGATACTGTACTTATCAAAAGACTTAAATGCATCTAAACCATAAAGGAAAATCCCCCCCAAAGTCCGGATAGTGTAGCGGCCTATCATGGAGGCCTGTCGAGTCTCCGACCCGGGTTCAAATCCCGGCCCGGACGTCAAAGGTAATTATGAAGTCTTATCCAGCCAGGATAATTTGACCTGGCTGGATAAAATGCTATTTTTTTAATTTGATAAATAAAGAAAATCGAAATTAAATATATGCCTCAATCATATCAGTCAGTTTTATTTTATCACTTGTCAGCAATATATCTAAAAAGGAAACGGGGCCGGAATCCCGCGATATTAAAAAGACAGGCAAGATTAAAAACTATAGTGAGTTTGATCCTTCCGTGACTTAAATATCGCCTTGGGGAGGTAAATATATAACGGTCTATCTGCACAAGCTTGCCACATTTCTTTGCTTTTTTACAGAATTCAACATCTTCGAGAAAAGGTATATTATCATAACAACCTATCTTTTCAAAGATATCTTTTCTCAGGAATATCCCATAATCACCAAAGAATATCCTGGTCAGGCTTACTCTTATATTCCCGAAGGCGCTGTTGAATTTCAAGAAAAAATCGGCATCATAAAAAGCCTGCTTGAAACCTCCGCCAATGGTACCCTTACCCTTTCCGATCTCTTTTTCGATAAGTTCCAGGGAATCTTTCTGTATAAAACAATCTACATGGAGAAATAGCAGAATATCACCATATGCCGCCTGTGCACCTTTATTCATCTGGATCGCTCTTCCCCTGGGAGCGCTTAGCAGTCTTAATTTTACTCGAAATTCATTTCTGCAATTTTCTACTTCTTTTAAAGTTCCGTCTTTACTTCCACCATCTACAAATATCAGTTCAAAGTCACCCTTCACCTTATTCAAATGCATGAGAAAAGGCTTTACATAACCTTCCTCGTTAAGGATCGGAGTGATTATTGATATCATGAACTTTCAATATTATTTTTTTTTCATTATTATTGGCCAGAAACATATTTGATTGATTAAAAGAAACTTCATATATTTAAAAATATATATGATTATTAAGGTGGGAACATGAAAATTGATTTAGATAAATTGATGACATCCGGAACAGGCATTTTCATAATGGGGGCTGCCTGGCTCTTATTCTGGCTTGGCCCTGCATTTTTTCTCTTTGTAAAAGATCCCAGGTGGGGACATAATTTCGTTATTCCCATCGTTTTTATGACCGTGGGATTAGCATCTCATTTCAGGACAATAGCCTGTGGTCTTGTTGCTGTGATCTCAGCTTTTGTGGTTACGATCCCCACACTTCTTGCTTTGTGGTCATGGGAAACTGCATTGATTCTCGCAGTTGTATTTTTCGGGATCGAAATATTTTTTTATTTTTTTGAAAGAAAGATTGGGGAAGTTATTAATCCCGGCCCACGGCTGAAAGTATGGCTTAATATACATCTTTTGAACTTTTCTTATATAGGGCTGCTTCATATGTCGCTGATCTTTTTTGTCAGCAGGTGGTCAAATCCCGGCCCTTATTCAACTTATCTGCCTGCGGAACATGACATTCCTACTACGATTTTTAATGCCATGCTTTTTGTTCTTGTCCCGCTGGCAGTGATGGAGAGATATGTTCAGACGCTGGGCGGATATGCGGTCACGAAAATTGGTTTTATCTGGTCGGTTTTGATGATAGTGATACCACTTGTTGTTATTAATGTAGTGGGATAAAGGCTGGATAATACTATCCGAGCCTATGAATCAGGGGTTTCCTTTGAAGCTGAATTATTCAACAGTGTACGGTCAAAGAAAGCTATCATCTCCCTGAAAGCATCCTTAGCTACAAAACTCCCTGAAAGCTGGCCGTTCTCTATCATGAACCCATGGGGCTGGCCCTGATAGACTTTAAGCTCAAAGTACTTGTCAGAAGTATTCAGTTCCGCAGCATATCGATAAATATCAGCAACAGGGCTTGCTTGATCGTAAGTCCCGTGTATCATCAACATCGGCGCTTTCAACTGCCCAATATAATCTTCTGGCCTGGATTGGTTGGCAAATCCAGTTGAATAAGGAAAGCCATACCAGGCAACCCCGGATTTGAACCCGGTCATCTGCGGCAGAAATAGCATGGTGTACATCCCGCCTGCACAGAATCCGGTAAGTCCCAGCCGATTTGCGTCAACATCTGTCCTTGTTCCAAGGTAGGCCACAGAATCCCTTATCAGCCCCCCCACTACCTCATCCGGAGGCGTCTTGTTGAAGGTCTGCCATTCCGGAGAGATTACAACATAACCTTCACGTGCAAAATTATCTGTCAGGTTCAGGTAGCCCGGTTCAAGGCCGTTAAATGAATGGATGAGCACAATAGCAGGATATTTTCCTTCCCCGACAGGTGCTGCAAGATAAGCAGGATAGCTCAGGTTCCCACTTGCAATCTGTACAGTTGCTCCCTGTATTTGAAGCCCTGTTGAACTTCGATCCGTCTTCTCAGTGCAACCGGAGATCACAATCGTGCTTATAATCAGCAATCCTATAATTAATATTTTCATATACATCCTCCCACTTATTATGTAGAAGTTTTAGCCTGGGTTAATATATACTTTTTCATTATTTGATCTACATTTGGTTTTCACACCGATTCGATGCCCATAATTGGTTATGAGTGAGTATTCAGATGCATTTTTGGACAGGATTTACAGGATGGAAATTAATCCTGTCCATCCTGTAAATCCTGTCCAGAATAAATATTCAGACATGCTCTAAGATAAACCAGCTAATTTAGACAATTTTTTTTCTTTCTTATTTTTATTAGCCATGAACCATCGAATTAACTCCCGCCAGCTTCCACTTTTTATTGAGCGACCAGATTAACTGAATTTGGCGGGTAAGCGCCACTCCCATTACTTTTAATATCAATTAAAACAATTGTTTTAATTATGCCAACAACCATTACAATAAATGAAAGAACAAAAGAAAGATTATCGGATTATAAGTTCGGTGACTGGACATTCGATGATGTTCTAAATATGCTTATGAACAAGGTGTCCATTGAAGATATTAGCGCGGAACATATCAAAGAACATTATCGCCGCCTTGCTGATTTTAAAGGGATTTCAAAAGAAGAATTTAAATCCCGAATAAGATCTTCAAGTGGAAGTTGAGATAGTTGAGTAGAGAAACAACTCCATACGAAGTTCTCATCGATGAAAGAGTTGAAAAAGATTTAGAAAAAGTCCCAAAGCATGTTGTTGAGAAATTTCTAAAGCTACTTGATGAGTTTGAAAAAAATCCTATTCGACCAAGATCTGGTTTTGATGTAAAGCCCATGGAAGGGTGTCCAGGTAATACATATCGATTAAGGATCGGTAAGTATAGAGTTCTTTTTGCTGTCGATCACGAGGTTAAGAAAGTCAGGATAACTTCAGTCCGGTATAGAGGCGATGTATATAAATAAGCTTTTGATAATGGACGAGATTTATTTTTCTCCGCAGCTATAACAATATCCTTTATGGACACAGATAGTGCCATTACATTTAGAACAAGTCCATCTTGTTCTTTCATTTCTGACAAATTTTCGTATTCCCAATCTTTTTATATTCTCAAGGTTTTCAATCATACTCATGTTGTATCTCGTTTGATATCTTTTATCTAAATGTTTCAGATTGGCACAGGAAAATTTTTCACACGAAAAACAAAATTTCAAATTATTCTTTTTCAACTCATTGCAGGTTTTGATTTTGCATTTAACACGAGTAACAGGTTTATTGATATCAGTTCCTCTACAACCCGGACATTTGTTTTTCTCTCTCAGGTATGCAATACAAATACCACAGTTCATTCCGCACGGAGCAATAAGGGAAATCTTATTTAAAGATCCCAAGGTATCCATCCCTTATTTTTTGTTTTCCAGGGCAGTTCCGACAGCAACACTCATTGCCGGAATAGCAAGATACCTTAATCCTATTTGCATGAAATAATCCATGATAGGCATCCCCGACATGGGAATCAATATCAATACATCCAATACAATGCTAATGCCAAACCACACCAATCCGACAATTATTCCTTCTTTTAAATAATCAACATTGATATTTTTAAAATAATAAATTAATAAGATTGCGGCAGAAAAGGAGCCGACGACAATCATAATAGACTTGAATAAAAAGATATCAATGGTCAATTTTCCTTCCCTGGTATAAAAAAAGAACGAAGCTACAAAAGGTATGAGCCATGCCAAAAAACCATACAAAACATTTCTAACATATTTATTCATTTATATTACCTCATTTTTTCGCTATAGGTTGCCTTGTAATCATGTCCTTTTTCCTTAACGAAGTCATGTACTTTCATTATACAGGGTCCCTCATCACAATATGCAACATACATCGTTTGAGCGGATAATCCTCACGATATTTTTCAAATCTGGTATATAGGATAGCTGCACCCAATATTTAAAAGGTGCTTCAAGATAATTATTGACCATAAGCTGAGAAGGGCAGGCTAAAGTCTTATCACTTTCATCCATATTTCATTTTTAGATGACAAACTCTGACGCACACAAAAACTGTGACTCTGCGCATTTCGAAGTTTCGTCCAGTCTCCCGATTCACCGGGCGCGCTGGGTGATGGGCGCTCTTGTTTTGGCTCATATACAGTAATTGGCTGTCGAGATGGGGAGATAGATTTTATTAAGATTAGTAGAGGTTATTATAGATCACCTGAAGTAACTTTGAGGATTCACTAAATTCCTTTTATTTTCTGATGGCATCTTTTTTGTATTTAATGATTTTTTTTCTCCGTTAAGAATAAATTGTCTTCCGATACATCTTTTCTTTTATCCAGAAATCTTTCTGTGGTAAAGTTATCTCTCACATATGAATTATTTGGGTCAATTATACTCGGAAGTTCTAAGCCCTTTGTAGAAAAGTCATGGAATTTATAAATCTAATATGCTTGAGCAGTGCTGTTTGGGATTATAGAAATGTATTTTTCCCAGTAATCGTCAAGTTTGATATAATTAACATTGACTGTTATTGCTAGAAGATATGCTAGATAAGGTATATTATAATAAAAAAGCCTCCCCTCGGTAGGAAGAGTTGACTGTACGCAGCTGAGACCAATACTTTGTGGAATAACAAGCAAAACTTCTTTTGCAAATTGTCGTTCAAATATTTGCCAATTAAAGGAAGTATTAGATTCTAAACTTATATTATTTATTTCTACTGTATCATACGTCTCAAAAAATACTACCAATCTTGAATTCATAACTGCTACTTTTATTATTTTCTTAAGTTCCTCACGCGGCAAGATTTTGTTTCTTTCAATTTCATTTTGGTCTAACCATGTTCGGACTTCTAATCGAGCAAGAAAGTCTGGGAGAATTTCTGCAGTTTGAGAGAATCTCCTTTGTTTATAGCATATAAAGATATCAATCGGTTCTTGAGGAGAGAGTGCATCCGTAAACATGCCTTACTTAGTTTTCTTATATTATGCAAAACCCTTGATAGGCTGGAAAATGCATATTTTTTATCTTCTTTTTTCAGCTTCATCAATAAATTTTTGCATTTCTTCTGGCTTACCCCACCTATAAACGAGATACCTCTTTCCCTCAAAAATATTTGGACAATCTGATAAATTTTTGATTTCATCATCTTTTCCTTTCAGTACAATTCCTACAATTCCTTTATTTTTTGATTGACTAATTTGTAACTCTTTATTTACCCAATCACTTTTTTTTGTTTTACTTGAAATTAAACAAACAGTAACTGGACTGCGCCCCTTCGAGTGGACAATTAGTTAAGGTGGCATATTTAAATTTTTCGTCTTCTCAAAATCGACTGGGGATTTGTAGCCAATCGATGAATGTAAGCGTTTTAAATTGTAGACCTCTTC
>CABMCA010000007.1 GCA_902384525.1 uncultured archaeon | reverse complement strand
GCAGCGATGATCCTGACATTTCCCCTTGGATTGAATCCATCCATTTCCGAAAGCAGCTGCATCAATGTGCGCTGGACTTCACGATCCCCGGATGTAGCCGAATCAACCCTTTTTGCTCCTATGGAATCAAGTTCGTCTATGAATATAATGCTGGGTGATTTTTCTTTTGCCATTTTGAAAAGGTCCCTTACAAGCCGCGCTCCTTCACCAATATATTTTTGCACAAGTTCCGAACCCACTATCCTGATAAATGTTGCTTTTGTCTGGTTTGCAACGGCTTTTGCAAGTAGAGATTTCCCCGTTCCCGGTGCGCCGTATAACAATATTCCTTTGGGAGGTTCAATCCCGATACGTTCGAATACCTCTGGTTTTGTAAGCGGCAGTTCAACAGTCTCACGAAGTTCACGGATCGGTTCATCAAGACCCCCGATATCCGAATATGAAACGTCAGGAGATTCTATGACCTCCATACCGTGTACGAACGGGTCTCTTGATGACGGAAGAATACCGACAACAGCAAGGCTCTGGTAGTTTAAAGAAACCGAAGTTCCAGGCACAAGTTCTGAGTTGTTGATCAACTGGGTTGATCCGACAACGAACTGTGGGCCTGTACTGCTCCTGATTATCACTTTCCCGCCATCAAGAACATCCACGACAGTACCCACAACAAGTGGAGGGGTTTTTATTCGTTCAAGCTCACTTTTCAGCTGCCGTATCTCTCTTTCGTAGTTAAGCACCTGGCTTTCAGTAAAACGCTTTTCCATTTCTACCTTATTGGCCTGTTCCCTGAGGAGATTGTTCCTTTCCTCAAGCATTTTTATCCTGTCCATCAGGTAGCGTGAAAAATCATTGTTCCCCATCGAGACCGGGCTTTCCTGGGTATTATCCTGGGATTCTGACATCGAATGATATTTAAGCGTGGACGGTATATAGAGTTTTCGTCGAGATGATGTGATGGAATGTGAAATTTGTGGTACTAATATAAAGGGAAATCCTATTCGTGTGACAGTCGAAGGGACTGTATTGGATGTATGCAGCAAATGCGCCCAATATGGAAAACCGCAGGATAAGTGGACGCCAGTATCAAGAAAAATGGCTCCGACAGAAAGGGTAATAGTGACACACAGGCCGAAAAGGGATGCTTTTGATAAACTCGAAGACGAGATCCTGCCGGATTATGCGCAGGTCATCAAGAAAGCAAGGGAATCCCAGGGATTGACCATCGAAGACCTTGCATCCAGGATGATGGAAAAAGCTACCCTGATCAGGAAGATCGAACGTGAAGAGCTTATACCCGAGGATACAGTCCGGAAAAAGCTTGAAATCACATTAAATATCAAACTTACCGAAAGAGTAACTTCGAAGGACCAGAGGGGCGGCGGGTTCATCAGGGGAACCACGCTTGGGGATGTGGCAATTATCAGGAAGAAAGGGAAATAATCTCCTTTCTTTGAAGATTTTTTAATAAATAGTTTTGGATCTTCGAACCAGTTTCACTCAAGTTCCTTTATAAACTCTGAAAGCCTGTTGCACGATACCTTTTTCTTGGCCTCGCTGCATTTCTTGACCTTATCAAGAAGTGTGGACATCTGCTCATGCGTCAGATCATATCCCATTTTTTGCACTACACCCTTTAAGGCCTTTGAACCTGTGTGTTTCCCGATAATTATTTCTCGTTTGGCGCCTACCATTTCAGGAGCGAACAGTTCATAGGTCATGGGTTCCTCAAGAACAGCAGCAACGTGAATCCCTGATTCATGGGCAAAGGCATTTGATCCCACTATCGCTTTTGTCTTCGGGATCGGTATTTCTGCATATTCTTCGACAAGCTTTGAAAGCTCCATCAATTTGCTTACATCATATCTCTCAATACCGTATTGAACGCGCAGGCTCACAAGAAGCTCTTCAAGAGCAGCATTGCCGCAGCGTTCGCCGATCCCATTGACCGTGGTATGAAGCTGGAAAGCTCCTGCCTCGGCACCGCTGAGCGTGTTCGCAACAGCCATGCCCAGGTCATTATGGCAGTGGATACACAACTTGGTTTTTATGGTTTTCTTTATCTCACTGACAAGGTAGAACGCAGTACTGGGATTCAATATTCCTACAGTGTCGGCGATACTGACATAATCGGCACCGTGATCTTCCGCTGACTTGAAAATAGACTTCAAGACCCTGATATCCGTACGGGTTGCATCTTCAGCCGCAAAACGCACGATTAGGCCATGATCTTTGGCATAATCCAGCACATCAAGGGCGCAGGATGTAGCCTCTTCAAATGTCTTATGGTATTTGTATTTTAGATGCAGATCGGATGTCGCTATGAAGATGCTTATGAAATCCACATCGCATTTAAGAGCAGTGTCGACGTCTTTTGCAACCGAGCGTGCAAGACAGCATACCTTTGCATCAAGCCCAAGGTGTGCGATTTCACGAACGGTAGCTTCTTCAGCTACCGATACTACCGGGAATCCGGCCTCAATAACATCAACACCAATACTGTCAAGTTTCTCGGCGATCGCGATTTTTTCCTGTGTCGAAAAAGCTACGCCTGGCGTCTGTTCGCCATCCCGCAAAGTGACATCGCATATCTCTATGTCTCCGGGTTTGTGATTGATGAATTTCATTAAGTTGTTTTTGGAATAATTGGTCATATTGATCAGGATTATTAACGATGTTTAATCATTACTTATATCTTTGCATTTTTTGCTGGAATGTTCAATTTGATTAAATAAAAGAAGCCCTGGCTATCATTTATGACAAGGTTAAATCTATTCCGATCAAAAATAGGGGATGAGGATAGCAGGGTGAAAGTATTCCACCCTTACATCATCATACCTGGAGGCATCCCGCCCATTCCACCCATTCCGCCCATACCAGCCATGGCTTGCTGGCCTGCTTCCCCGCCGCCTGATGCAGCAAGGACGTCGTCAATCCTCAGGATCATTATTGCGGTCTCAGTTGCTGAGTTTATAGCCTGTGTCTTTACACGCAGAGGCTCGATAACCCCGTTCTTCCACATATCTTCCGTATTTCCTGTAAATACATTAAGCCCGAAATCCTTATTACCTTGCTCATGCTGGCTTCTAAGCTCCACAAGTTTATCAATGGGATCAAGCCCTGCATTTTCGGCAAGTGTTTTCGGGATCACTTCAAGAGCCTCGGCAAACTTCATGACAGCAAGCTGCTCTCTTCCTTTTAGTGTTGAGCCGTAATCTTTTAACCTCAAAGCAAGCTCGATTTCAGGAGAACCTGCACCTGCGACCAGTTTTTCATCTTCGATCGCAACACCGACTGCTCTTAGTGCGTCCTCAAGTGCGCGCTCGGTACTTTCCACTACATGTTCTGTGCCCCCCCGGATCAGGATCGACACAGCTTTTGGATTCACGCATTCCGTGATGTAAAGCATCTTATCTTCGCCATGACCTTTCAGCTCTACAAGCCCGGCTCTCCCGATATCGGATGCTTCAAAATCATCAAGGCTTGTTATAAGATTTGCACCAATTGCCCTTGCAACTTTATCAATGTCCTTTTTCTCTATATGTTCAACTGCAAGGATGTTTGCTTTTGCCAGGAAATACTGAGCGAGCTCCTCGATTCCGAGCTGACAGAGGACAACATTTGCTCCTGTTGCTGCTATCCTGTTGACTATATCATGAACGATCTGTTCTTCCTGGTCCAGGTATTGTGTTAGTTCACCCGGTGTTGAAATACTGATTTGCGCTTCAAGTTCCATTTTGCTGAATTCAATGGGTCTTGTAATGAGTGCTATCTTTGCATCAACGATCTTGTTTGGCATATTGTTACTTGCTTTGTTCTTATCAAGGACAATGCCTTTGATAAGCTCGCAGTCATCCATGCTTTGACCGACTTTTTTCTCTATCTTGATATTATCAATGTCAACTACTTTCTTCCCATCCTCTTCATCCACAATGGATTTGATCGCTGTAACGACTATTTCTGCAAGTTTTTCTTTTGCCCCTTCTGCTCCTTTTCCTGTCATCGCTGTTCTTGCAATATTGAGAAGCGCTTCATCATCATTTTCGGAGATCGTATGAGTGATGTCATTTAAGATCTCAATTGCCTTATCTGCTGCTGCCCTGTAGCCTGAAGCAATAATTGTGGGATGTACGTCCTGTTCGATCAATTCCCCGGCACTCGTAAGCAATTCCCCTGTAAGAACTGCGGCTGTCGTAGTGCCGTCTCCGACTTCGTCATCCTGGGTTTTTGCAACTTCAACAATCATTTTTGCAGCAGGATGCTCTATTTCCATCTCCCTGAGAATAGTAACCCCGTCATTTGTGATTATGACATCTCCACTTCCGCTTACGAGCATCTTGTCCATCCCCTTTGGGCCAAGCGTTGTCCTTACGGCATCTGCTACCGCTTTTGCCGCCATGATATTATTATTGCGGGCTTCTTTTCCGCGTGTTCTCTCAGTACCTTCCCTTAAAATGATAATCGGCTGTCCGCCAAGTTGTGCTGCCATAGATAATTATCCTCCTGCTAGTGTTATTATGTCTTATTCAGATGTCCCGATGAAATTATAAATTATTTTGAGATCGGGATGTGATTTTTGCAAAACAATGTTTGAGGTTCTATATAAAAATTACGGAGGAGACGAGCCCATCCAATAAATTATAATTATAAACCCCATCCTCTTATTTATGACAACTGAGGAGGGGTGGGGTAAAACTCCACAGATACATAATCTTGCAGAGTATAAAAGCATAACTTTTGTTGAACCGAAGAAATTCCCATTATTTCATGTAAAAAAACCATTATCAGTGAAGGAATGGCTGCCTTTGATGGGTATTACAATTCCGGCACGCTCATACCTGGAAATATAATAGCTGTTATAAAAGAAGATCTATCGGTCAAAGATGCTGCCGAATTAATTGTTGAAAAAGTAACAGATTCTTTGATACAAGAAATAGTCAGAGAAGAAAGGTACTCGTTAAGGAGTGAGAAAATAAATTAAAAGGGTCTATCCTTATCGCTTGT
>CABMCA010000006.1 GCA_902384525.1 uncultured archaeon | reverse complement strand
TACATATCAACAAATCAAGGACAGGCTCAAGCCTGGCTCATTAATAACTTTTGATAAAGGAGCCAATAGTAAAACAAATATTGACCTCATTCTTGCGGACAAAATGAAGTACCTGACATCTAAGAAGTTGAACAAAAGTGATGATAAGAGGATCAAAAAATTCGATAAATCCAAAGCTGAAATTATTGATGCTGAAAAAGGAATTTACGGGTTAAAATTTGTTAAATCCAGCAGCATAGATTATTTTTATTTTTCAGAGAATCTGCAGAAAGATCAGCTAAAATCCTGCTCATTGATGTGTCTTATTCATATCAAACCAAACTCGTAGAACTCAGTGAAGAGGAAGCATTAAAACTTCTTGAAAAAATAATTATTAATGGTCGTGAAGGATTTTTCTGCATTAAATCAAGTGAAGATTTGACACTTGCCCAGGCTCTGCAAACTTATAGAAAGAAGGATTCAATCGAAAAGATTTTTAATTCTTTGAAAAATGAGATTGAAATAAAACCAGTTCGCGTATGGTCGGATGATAGCATTTATGGAGCTTTGATCATTGGGTTTTTAGCTCAATTGTTTATTTCTTTGATACGATATGAGATCAAGGAATTGAAGAATACTTCGACAAAATTCATAAAAAACAGCTTGATGAATTTGACAGTTACAGTGAATTTTGAAGTAAACAAGTCAAAAAAGTATATTTTCGCCAATTTTGACGGGATAAATAAGCAGATTTTGGTACAAAATGAAGAAATAATATGGCAAAAAGTTAAGATGAAGAGTTAATTTTTTGTTACTGTCAAATTGATTTTCCTGCAAAAAAAGTAGACATACTCGATAAATAGGATTTTTTAACTGTCAAAGTAGGGTTGTAGATTTGGATATATCCCAAACAGGCTTTAACGGATCATGAGCAAAAGCGTTTCGAATTAATCGAACAACTTGTGATATATTTTGTATCTCTTTATCTTTGCTCTGGAGCCTATTTTTTCCCCATTCATCTTCTAAAACTTTGTTCAATTGAAGAATCATTATATAAGTGCCAACAAATTCTAATATTCTGGCTCCTATTTTTTCTTCAGGTTTAGTTAATTCCAAGTCTTGTTTATTGACAACATGTTGTAAGAATGAAAAAGTATCGTAATATTGAATATTCACATCCGAGTTTGTAATAGTATTTGAGGTAGCTAAAGCGAATTTGTAAAAAAGTTCCGCATATTCTAATTTTATTTGAGATTCTTTCTTCATAAATACGGGGTTATGACAGATTGTGGTTACTTATGCTTTAATAAACAGTAATAATATCCGTGTGAAAGGTTAAAGTTGGAAGTTTAATAATTTGCTATCCACTAAATACATCAAATCACAGTGTCCAAATCTATTTGCTAATCAATATTATATTTTTTCTTAACGCATAGGAAAGTATAAACGCATATTCTTATCCTGCTACTGAAATAGATAAGTTGATTTCATTGGCTTTCATTCTTTTGTGTGTGCATCAAAACAAAAGCCAAGAAATCAGTAACAATTACAATAACCATAGCAATAATACTTTTCTCATGCAACGCATGGGATGACTACAAAGTCCGTTACAAAGACTCAATAAGATCGGTCGAAATCG
Organism: uncultured archaeon; assembly: GCA_902384525.1. Taxonomy (GTDB): domain Archaea; phylum Halobacteriota; class Methanosarcinia; order Methanosarcinales; family Methanoperedenaceae; genus Methanoperedens. The sequence continues at coordinate 2,674 of CABMCA010000006.1, read as the reverse complement.
AAAATGTGGAAAGGCTCAGAAAATGCAGAACATCCAAAAATGGTTATAAGACGTACCAATGTCCAAAATGCGGTAAGAAAAAATATGTCCCCTTCACCTGCAAATGCCGGTTATGCACTTCATGCGGAACAAAGGCAGCAAACGAATGGGCAGATGAAATTCATCATAAACTTCTAAAAGTTCCTCACAGGCATGTGGTTTTCACCGTTCCGGATAAGCTGAGAGAATTGTTAAAGAATCCAAAGTATCAAAAAATCCTTTTTATGGCTTCCAAAATCACGATGGAAGAGATGGTTGCCTCTTCAAATAAGAAAGGTAAAAAGAAAACCAAGCTTAAGATCGGGATGATCCAGGTATTGCAGACATATGGTGCAGACATGAAAAACAATCCACATGTCCATTGTATTGCTACTGAGGGTGGTTTTGACCGGAAATGGAATTGGATCCATACATACTATATGCCATATAAATTTTGGAGAAAAAAATGGCAATATAAACTGTTAACAATGTTAAAGAAAGAATTGCCAAAATGCAGAGAGACCAACGCTTTTATAGACTTGCTTTTCAAGAAATATCCGGAAGGATTCGTGATAAATGGAGAAAGACGATTTGAAAAAGGAGAAGGCTGGAACATGGCGAGATACATTGGCAGGTATGTTAAACATCCACCCATAGCAGAATCAAGGATTATTAGTTTCGATGGAAAGCAAGTAACATTCTGGTATAAAGATTCTGAGACAAAACAGAAAAAAACGGTAACGATGGATAAATTTGAGTTCATTCGATTACTTCTTAGCCATATTCCTGAAAAGAATTTCAAAATTGTGAGGTACGTCGGAGTCTATTCAAGAAGGGGATACAGGCACAGGCAAACTGAATTCCATGAAGGAGAGATGGTTCTTATAAAGAGAAGCTGGAGGGAAGAAATTAAGAAAACTTTTAGCTATGACCCCCTCTTATGTCCGGATTGCAATATTGAAATGGAACTGATAGATATCTGTTTTGAAGGAAGTGATAGTTATCCTACTGAAGAACCACCACCAGTTGAACCACCACCTAATATAAAGCTCAGTCAACAGGAAAGGATGCAGTTGATCGTTGCCCTTATTGTAGAAAATCAGAATGGATGTGGGGCAAGTATCGAAAAAGTGGTATCTGAGGCTGAAAAGAGAGGAATTGATAAAGAACAGTTACTTTGTGATTTTCAACATCTGAAAATGAAAGGAGAGGTATATGAGCCAAAATCAGGTGAAATAAGATATGTATTTTGAACGCAGTCAAACGTTAAATTGCCCCGAAGGGGCTTTCTTGAAATCAAAGATATTAACTACATGATCTGGTACGGTTTTTTTAGCAAGCTTTTCCCCAATTGATTCTTGATCAAATATTTCAGAAACTCCTTCTATACCTAAGCCTGCAAGTAATCCTACTCCCCCTGCCAATGCTCCAGATGCCAATGTTCCAACTAATGCCATTGAAATTGGTATTCCATAATTCACACCTTTGATTCTATTTTCTAATTTTGCATCACTCCAAACATTATCTAAAATTTCTGTTAATTCAAATTTTTTCTTGCAAACTAAATCTTGATCTTGTTTAATTACGCCTTCATGGAGTGAAGATGATACTTTATATAAATCTTCTTGTTTATACCTTGCAATTACATCTTTGCAAGCCTCAAAGCTTTCTGGCATAAATGTCAGTTTATTAAAAAGAAATTTTCCTATTTCGTGAATATTATTTGGTTTCCCTATTAAATCAATTGAATTTAAACTATAATTTAATTCGGTCAGCGCTTCAAAAGAAAAAATACGATCTGATTTAAATGATTCAAGTTTCGGTTCAATAATTAATTTACCCATTCCGGCTAGAAATAGCGCAGCTTTTTTTGAATCAATAATCAATAAATCCTCAAAGCAATCGACTATATTATCATATCCATATCCTCTTAAGAAAGCATAGTATATCCGATTTTCATCTAAAACTTCATTTAGGCTATATTGGGTTACACCGAGTTTGACTATATAGTTATGAATGTCTTTAAAATTCATTCCTCTTTGAGATGGTAAATCAATCAAAGTATCAAATTCATGCATATAATTCTTTAATTCATTCAATTCAAAAAGGGATGCCATTGGTATAGAATAAGAGATAGGTGGGCGCATCTCTTCAAATAGAGGTAATAAAAAATCTAATCCTATAAATGATTCTGGATCCCCATTCATCATGAATTGAACTTTACCTGTTTCTTTACTAAAATCTATTAATTTTTCTAAATCTTTCTTTTCTATGCCATGAAATTGGTAAAATAAATTTTCTGGGACTGGACTTATTTCAATTATAAGCGACCCAAATAAAGGAATTTGTGGCCAAATAGATTCAGTTGGAAAAAACGCTTTGCCGACTGGTTCTCTTAATTTATGAAATCTATCTCTATCAGGATAAGATGAATTTAATTCTTCCTCATAAATATTTTTTAAGAATTTATCCATTTCTTCTTTTTCTTTTGAATGATAATTTTCCAAATATTCTTTGTCCATCTATATCACTGTAAACTACTCAGGGCTGGAAGCCCTGAGCGTTCGTTGTGGTTTCGGTTTGCTATGATTATGGTTAACAATTTTTCCGAAATTGTGCACGTAATATTCAGTCCCAACAATTCTTATTCGGGAAT
>CABMCA010000005.1 GCA_902384525.1 uncultured archaeon | reverse complement strand
CAATGCAACATCGGCATTCAATAGCTCATCGCTGACGTTCAACGTGTCCGGCACCAATGCAGCAGCAGCTTCGATAAGCGGAGTAAACACGCTGACCATCTCAGCAAGTACAACACCCTTGCCGGATATCATTATGATGGCCACAGGTACCCTGGATTATAGGACAGGAGTTGGCAATGCAACAGCCTTTGCAGTAGCTACATCGAATATCGGTGCCACTGCAACCGGTGTAAGCTTTAATGTGGTCGTACCGTCTTCGATAACAGGGCTGGTAACTCAGGTTAACCAGACCAATCCAACAACAGGAGCCATCATTGGTCCTGCTACAGGATTAATCATCAACACGGGCGCTCAGCCTACCTTTGCAGTGTTCCTGACTCCAACACAGCCGATAGCCTACGATCCTGCGAATAACAGGATAACGCTACAGTTGGTTGACGGCAGCGGGAAGGTAATTGGAGCTCAGTCAGTGGCGGTATCTACGACGTAAGAGGAGAAGGGAATCCAAAACTAATGGATTAAATCCGTATCGTACAATCCTCTCTATCCAGCGTCAGATTAGGACTGTAATACGGGTCGCCTTCATCAATGACCTTTCCCCATTTTTTCCTTATATACTCCACATCCTTCAAAAACAGTTTTTGTAACTTCGGGGCATCTTCGTAATCCTGATTCAATGTTCCGTCGTAATAGAGCTCTGCGTATGGTGTATAAACAATAAGGTATCCCTTCTGCCTGAGTTTGAGACAAAAATCGACATCGTTAAAAGCCACAGATAGATTTTCGTCAAATTCATCAACTTCCTTAAACACATTTTTTCTCAACATCATGCATGCGCCCGTGATAGCGCCGCAATTTCTAACTATAGTTATGTTTCCGAAATATCCCGGTATGTTCGAAGGGAATCCTGAAAGCGGGTACCCTGCAACATGGTGTTTACCAATACCTAATGTAATTCCACAATGCACTATTTTATTTGAATTGATTAATTTTGCTCCAACCGCCCCTACTTCTGGTCTTTGGGCATGCCCAAGCAGGACATTCAGCCAGTCGTTCGTGATGATTTTCACGTTTTCATCTAAAAATAGAAGATATTCTCCCTTGGCATGAGACGCTGCAAGATTTCTGGCTGCAGAAATATTATAAATTCCGCTGTATTGAATTGTTCGTACCTTATCTTTGTCAATTACATTTTCTTGTTTTTCCATTTGGATTACAACAATCTCATAATTGGTATAATCAGTCGCCTGTTCAATATTAGTAATGCATTTTTCAACTGCGTTATTACCACTGCTAACGATTAGTATACTTATTAGCGGCTTCTTCAGTAGTTCTCTCTTCATCCGATAAGAACCCGTCCAAAAACCATCTGAAACTTCTCCATCGATGTTATTTCGTTTCATGTAATCGGTCAAAGCCTTTTTAGCCGCAACGTACGCATAACTTTTAGCTCCGGCTGCTGATGCAGTAGAACCATCCACAGTTCTCCAGTGATACAATATTTTCGGGATGTGATGAATACTGTTTGTTTTCTCTACAAATCGTAATACAAGATCATAGTCCTGGCTTCCATCATAACCTTCTCTGAATCCCCCGATTTCATCGATTATCTTCTTATTATAAACACCAAAATGGCATGTGTACATGCACGATAAAAACATATCCTGTGACCAATCTGGTTTAAAGAATGGATCCCTTCTGTTACCATTCAGATCAATTTTATCCTCATCGCTATATATCATCTCCGCATCGCGATTGTTCTGAAGATACTTTACTACTTCATAAAGGGCATCAGGCGAAAGTTCATCATCGTGGTCAAGTAAACCAATGTAGTCTCCTGCAGCAAGAGCCAGAGCCTCATTCGAATTCCCGGAAATACCTTTGTTTTTTGGAAGTAATTTGACTTTTATTCTGTGGTCATTCATTGCATAGGCTTCGAGACATTTTCTGACATCTTTTTTTGTGGAGGCATCGGCAATGCAGAGTTCCCAGTTTTCGTATACCTGGCTTCTGACCGATTCTATTGCTGCTTCAATCCATGCCACGTCCGGATTATAGACAGGGGTTATAATGCTGATTTTTGGCTGGTATCTAAAATTTATTATTTCTTTTTTAAATTGTTCGAGTTTTGCTACAGTCGGCTCATTTTTCAGTATCCAGAGATCGTACCTGCTTTTTATCCCAATGTCAGCAAATGCCTGAAAACCGATACTGCCATTGATGGGTTCATCGTTATAATACAACGTTAATTCGGGCAATGTAATCGATTCATTATGCCAGGCAACGGCACAAGGTTCTTTTTTAGAAATCAATTCAAAGAAAAATGTTACCCCTTTGCTATCCTTGATTGGCTTGAATCTAAATGATGTATAACCATTGTCTTGGATCCTGTGCCCTTTTACAGTTGTTTTTCTTAGTATCTCACCTCCGGCATTTGTGACATATAGCGTAAGATCTGAATTAAGCCTGTTATTTGTTGCAGTATAGATTTTAATCTCGTTTAAATTATCTGATAAGAATGTAAATTTGCTGCGCAAGCTTTTCGCAAGAGATAGCGGAACATATGGAGAAACTATTTTTGTTTCTACAATCGGTACTTTAGAAGCATTGATATTATTTTTATATAGTTTATCTTTGAGTTTATATAAGAAAGTACCGAAACCATCATTTGCAATTACCCTGATGCCTGTTATCGCAAGATCATATACATATCTTCTTTTTGTAGCATGCGGCAATATGATGTCAACAAATCTTTGATATTTTGTTAATAATTGCCAGGTAGCGCTGTTGTAAATATCATTTAGTTTCCTATTATTCTCAGCTATTAAAGAATTTAGATTTCGGATATAGTCATCTTTGTTTTTGACCGTTGCTTCTAATCCATTTATATAATCATCTTTGTT
>CABMCA010000004.1 GCA_902384525.1 uncultured archaeon | reverse complement strand
TTTTATTTTAAATATGTTCAGTTTGCTCTACTGTTTGTAGTCTACCGTTTCTGTGATTTATTCTATTTTACGGCTTATATATTGTAGGATAATGGCATAGTTTGATGTCTACCCTTTGTGGGATTGATACATAACTCAGCCCGTTATCGATATGTATGAGAATTTGTTTGATGTCTACCCTTGTGGGATTGATACAGTGATACCAGTTACAGAAAAGCATATGGAATATGCGTTTGATGTCTACCCTTTGTGGGATTGATATGTCGTTGGAGATTAGGAAGTAAATAGCAGGAATATTGTTTGACGTCCACCCTTTGTGGGATTGATACATTTATCTGAACGCCTGCAGCAGTTCCAGTATCGTTGTTTGACGTCAACACATGGTGTGATTATGCGAATCATTTTTCGGAGTTTGAGTCTATCCTTTGCGGGATTGGACTGAATTCAACAAGTAGAAAAGTAGTTAAGAAGCATTCTTAACTAAATTATTTTTCATTTACACAAACCTCGGTCTTGCAGACAATTTCATGGCAAGCGGATGTCTTTTGTATGGGAAACCAGATATTTCTTTTGAAATCATTTCGTAGAGTTCCTGAAGACTCATCTTTACATTGGCAGGCTTGTTAGGCAATGATTCGCGTCGTATTGTAACCATGATATTACCTTCATTTTCTTCCTTATCACCAACAACTACAACATACGGGGTCCATTCCATTCCTGCATCACGTATCTTTTTACCAACCGTTTCCTCCCGGTCATCAATATCCACTCTACATTTAGAATTAACTTCAATTTTACTCGCTACATCTTCAGCATACTGCAAATTTTTTCCCGAAACAGGTATCACTCGCACCTGTGTGGGTGAAAGCCAGACAGGAAACATCGGGACAATTCCTTTCTCCGAGTTCATGTTAGCTTTTTCAAGGAGCGCATAGATGCATCTTTCAATAGCTCCGCTGGGTGAGCAATGAAGGATAAAAGGTCTTTTTTCCGCACCTGTTGAATCGATATACTTTATGCCGTAGCGTTCTGCGTTCTCAACATCGATCTGCACGGTTGATAAGGCGCTTGCCTTGTCCATGGCATCTATGTAATTGAATTCGAACTTGAGGACGAAATAGAAGAACCTCTGGTCCCAGAGTTCTATCAATACTGGTTTATTGACTGTTTTAACAAGCCCTACAATGAAATCCCTGTTCTCTTCATAAAAATCCCTGGTAAAGCGTATAGCCACTTCAAAATCCGAAAGGTTAATACCGATCTTTGAGAGAACATTTATGCACATATTGTACTGTTCGTTGAACTGCTCTGTTGCCTCTTCCATATCCTTGCATAGCGAGTGCATATCAGGCATGGTGAACGCACGAAGGCGGCGCAGTCCCACAAGTTCACCGCTTTGCTCTTTCCTGAAGCTGTATCGTGTGAGTTCAACCATCCGAAGCGGAAGGTTCCTGTAAGAAATGGTCATGTCGTGGTTCATAAGGAACTGCCCGAAACATGCAGCAAAGCGCAGAAATAGCTGCTTTTTGTCAGCTTCAATGGAATACTGCCGCGCAGGGAAGCGGTCAAGATATTTCTTCAATGTCGGATGGTTCATATCATACATTAAAGGCGTCTCAACTTCCATTGCACCCATTTTTGCGGTTTCTTCCAGGACGTAATTTTCAATAAGGCTCTTCATGAGCCTGCCCTTTGGATAAAATCGCATATTGCCGGAGTCAGAGCCAGGTTCATAATCAGCAAGCTCAAGCCTTCTCATGAGTTCAACATGCGGCGGGATCTTGTCTACTGCCCGGCTTTTGTGAATCTCATAATTCACAAACTTCTTAAGATTATCATGACCCTTAAAATCAAATTCCTCCGGCTTTAGCAATTCACCATCTGGAGTTAAAATATGCCAGTAGGATGTGGCTTTTGCTTCTGATTTCAGGGCTTCGGAAACAACTTCCTGTTTCTCTGTTTCCTTTAATACAATGACGCATTTTTCTTCTCCGATCCTTATTGTTCTTGAAAGTTCAGAGAGAGGATGCCCTTTGCATTTTATTGTGAAGGATTTATACCAGCCAAATGGCGCGCGCTTGACTTCAAACTGCGCTTCTTTAAGTAATTCCTCGATCTTTTTCAGTGTTTCGATCGCTGTTTTTGGTGATGAAAGACTTGAACTCAGGTGTGCATACGGGTATAGCATTACACGATTTGTTTTTACCTGTTCAGTGACCTTTTTTATTTCAGCAACAGTCTGAGAAGCAGCAGATTCAATTTTATCTTCATCGCTTTTCTCAACAGCTACAAAAACAGTAAGAACCTCTTCCATCCTGCCTTTCTTCAGGTCATCATCTATTTTTTCAGCAACAGGCGTGCTCTTTTTAGTTTCATATTCTATAAAATCCGAATGAATAAGTAGTATCTGCATTTTATCACTTTAACGCATCTACACAGCAATTAAGCTTAAAGTTTTGTCGGTTTTACATGGATGCACAATCGAAATCTATATACATGATGATGCAAATATTCTTTAATCAAGCGCGCCCATTCTTTTTTATACCATCAAGGGGCGCGCAACCCCCGAGGTAAGACCTGAATACCTGTAATATCTGTTTGGTTAGCGTTCACGAAATATCATGAAGTGACAATCGCTTATTCCAATAATTGTACAACCCGCATGAGATCGGTCCTTGAGACGATACCTGAAATTTTTTCGCCTTTTTTAACTATTATACGGCCGATGTTATTCAGTGACATTAGTTTTAATGCGTTTACTGCATCATCATCTTCCTGGAGACTTATAATATTTTTAGTCATTACCTGTGACACTTTAACGGCTTTCCTTTCTTCCCTGGGAACTTTTTGTATGTCTGTAAATGTGACTATACCCTTCAACTGCCCATCATCCACGACCGGATACCCCATATGTTTGAATCTGAATATATATTCCACAAGCTCTTCAGCAGACATTCCTGACGATACGGTCTGAACTTCTTTTGACATAATATCTTTTATCTTAACTCCTTCAAGTATCAGGTTTATTTCTGTGGATTTTTCTTCTTCCGAAGCACCGATGTAAATAAAGAATGCGATGAGCATAAACCAGAAGTTGTAGAATAATCCGAAAATCCCCATAAAGATGGCAAACATCTTTCCTATGCCTGCTGCTTCCCGCGTTGCCTTGATATAAGACATCCTCTGTGCAAGCCATGCCCTGAGCACCCTGCCGCCATCCATGGGAAATGCCGGAAGAAGGTTAAAGATGCCAAGCATAATATTTATGATTGATATCATCCAGACAAGACGAAGATATGGCTCGTTCAGTGGTTTTAAGAAGAAATAATCTACAAACGATTCACCGGAGGGTTTGAAAATGATATTTATAATTATCAATATTAAACCAATCAAAAAACTGACACCAGGGCCTGCAAGAGCCATTTTCAATTCAGTCTTTGGATCTCTTGGAATTTCTTCTAATGATGAAACGCCGCCAAAAAGAAAAAGTGTTATACTCTGGATGTTGGTTCCGTGTTTTTTGGCAATGTAAGAATGTCCGAGTTCATGCAATAATACGCAGACAAAAAGCGATATTGCCGCAGTCAGCGAAAGAACATATCGAAGCGGTACTTCCTGGTCGCTGAAACCAAACGGTGAAGGGGTTACTGCAAAACTCCATGCAAAAAATGGCAGGATCAGAAGAAATGTTATATGCAATTTTATCGGTATACCCATTATTTTCCCTAATTGGAACGAAGTTTTCATAAAATTCCTCCAAGTAATTAAAGTAAAGCAACCTTTATTATCGAGTCCGTGGACGCTCCAAAGATGGCGCCCTTTCAAGCACTGTCTTGAGTTTCACTGTCTCCTGGCCTCTGAAGAATTCCATCGTGACAATGTCGCCCACTTTATGCTTATTGAGCACTTTGATGAGATCCCTGACGTTATTTATCTCTGTCCCATCCATCCGGATTAAGATATCCGCTACCTCTATACCTGATCTATCGGCTTCGCTTCCTTTCACTACATCAGTAACAACTACCCCTTTTGCAGTGGGCAGGTTATAATAAGCCACCAGTTTGGGATTGACATCTATGGCATTCATGCTGATCCACGGCCTGACGATCTCGCCGTGCTCTATCAACTCTTCTGCAATTTCCATGGCAGCCTCTATTGGTATAGCAAATCCGATGCCCTGGGCAAAAGGTATGATGGCGCTGTTGATCCCTATCACCTCACCGCTGCTGTTAACCAGGGGGCCTCCGCTGTTTCCGGGATTAATGGCAGCATCTGTCTGCATCAGTCCTTCCATGAAGGTCACTTCAGTCTGGATAGATCGGTTCAATGCGCTTATGACACCTGCTGTTACGGTGGGGCCCCCGATAAGGCCAAGCGGGCTTCCTATGGCAATAGCCATCTGCCCGATTTTGAGATTGTTGTCTTTCGCAATTTTGGGAACCGGCAGACCCCTGGCGTTGATCTTTATTACAGCAAGATCCTTCATGGTGTCAAGACCTCTTATTTGCGCCGGGAATACCCTTCCGTCTTCCAGGGCAACTTTTATCTCATTTGAACCCAGCACCACATGGGCATTGGTGAGTATAAGGCCATCCTCATTTAATATAAAACCAGAACCCACTCCCGGAACCGGATGCACCTGAAGATATGCATTTTTCATTAGCCTTACTTCACTGATGTTCACAACACTCGGTATTACTTTTTCTACGGCACTAATAACCATCTCATCAAAGCTTGTCATACATATTACCCCATAAATTAAATTCATTCTCTTTCTATTTGAAGATATTTATTGCGTTACTGTGCAGGATATAGGAAAATGTTTGTTCATTATTTAACGAACAGTATTTATGATAATTTGGACTTATATTGGCAGCAAGTCTACAAATGTTGAATATAAGTATAATATAAGTATAGTCAAGAGCCTAATTTATTTTACATATATCGTTAATGAACATGAAAAAAACAACGAACTAATACAGACTGAAACGAACTCCGATATTATCAAAAAATTTAAAATTATAATTCAATGTAAAATCGATGTCAATAATATTGTTCCACCGACTATTAATAATGCCAGCATTATGAATTCAACTGCAATTCCGAATGTATATATTCTTAAAATATCATTTGCCAATATTTTCTCTACCACAATTATCACCTTACCTATCCATTTCTTTATCAAAGGAGATGTATGATTATTATAGTAATAACAGTGATATATAGTCTGTGGTTATTATAAAATATTATTGGGATTACATTATTTATATTTTTATCAATTTTAGGGATTACATAAAAATAAGATAGCATTATTTTGAAAAATGTTGCATCTGGCAAATTAGCAGCAGATTCCGAATCGCGCCTCAGAAGGGCGCAGACACGTATGCTCCGCTATACATCAAGGGTTGCGTTCCTTGAGGATATGTCCGCGTATGCTTGTGGGCATACGTATGCACGCAATCGGCTGGCATAGCAGTCGACGTGGATATTCTTAAGCTTTAAATGCTGTAAATTTATCTTTGGGTGCGCCGCAGAGGGGACATATATCAGGCGCTTCTCCTTCCACGGTATAGCCGCAAACTTCGCAAACCTGGATGGCCCCGAGTTTAACGTCATTTCCTGAATTGACTGAATCTAATGCTTTTTCATATAGCAGCTTATGCATTTTTTCAGTGCCATACGCGTATTCAAAACTTCTTTGTGCACCTTTTTCTCCCTGGAATTTTGCCACTTCCAGGTAAACAGGATACATTTCTTCAATTTCAAATGTCTCACCGGCAATGGCCAGTTTAAGGTTTTTCCTGGAATCGCCAGGGCCAAAAGCTGCCATGCTATTTGCAACAAATCCCCCGTCCAGGTGTTTTAACTCCCGGTAATGGTCTCCCGCATGTATATATTCAGCATGGGCGATTGCGCGAAATAAGCGCGCTGCATTATTAAATTTCTCTCTTTCGGCCTGATTTGCAAAATGCAAATATCTCATATGCGCCTGGCTTTCTCCTCCAAATGCATTGATAAGATGCTGTTCTGTCATTTTCTTCATTTTGAAAAACCCCATGAAATATATTATATTTCTAAAAGCTTTAACTTTTGCTCCATCCCCCTATGAGATGAATATGCAGGTGAAATATAACCTGCCCGGCGCCGCTGCCCACGTTTATCACAAGTTTGTAACCGCTGTCTTTAATACCCAGTTCCTCAGCTATTTCCTTTGACTTAAGGATCATCCTTGATACAACTCCAACATTGTGCTCTTTTAGTTCATTGACACTTTCGATGTGTTCAACCGGCACCATCAGGACATGTACGGGAGCTGAAGGTTTTATATTATGGAAAACCACAAAGTCTTCATCTCTATAAATAAAATTTGCAGGCGATTCACCTTTGATAATACTGCAGAATATGCATTTGTTGTTCATGATTTCACTTTATCATCTTGATTTATAATTTTTAACCTTTGTTTGCAGGATAACCTTTCTCCTTCCATGCTGTCATGCTCCGATAAGAAATGGGCAAATCCTTCAGAAACAAGCTTCTCAATGAACATCCACACTCACCTCAAGAAGAAATGAATGCGACTGGTATTAAATGTTGTTATCAAATACACTAACTTTATTATTATTTGAATCAACCTTTAATGCATTTCAAAAGATCAAGAAAATATTAAGAAACTCTTGCGCTAACTCAGAGAATGACTATGGACTGGATTTCTAAAGATGGAAAAATAATACTGCTCAATCGTGGAATTCGTTCATTTGGGTATGGGTTTATCAGCATTCTTCTTGGAATTTACTTTAAAGAACTGGGTTTTGAGCCTTTCCTGATAGGGCTTCTGTTAAGTACAGCTATTATAGGAGGAGCCATTTTTACTATTGTCACAGGCCGCTATGCTGCCATATATGGGCTTAAAAAGATGCTGCTTTTTTCTATTATTTTAAGCCTTATTGGCGTGGCTATTTTTCTTGTAACTGAAAATTTCGTATTTTTACTGATTGCTGCCTTGATCGGTTTCCTCAGCCCAAGCGGCAGAGAGCTTGGCCCATTCTTATCACTTGAACAGGCATATCTTCCTTTTACGGTTTCGGATTATAATCGTACTAAGGCATTCTCTTTCTGGAATATAATAGCAACAGTTGCAGTTTCCATGGGTGCACTTCTCGGCTCACTGCCAACCTTTTTGCAGAGATACTTCGGCATCGAGAAAATACTTTCCTTCAAATTTATGTTTGTTTTTTACCTGATCTTAAATATAACTGCTTTATTCCTCTATACCAGCATATCCGAGGTGAAATTTACTAGGGAAAAAATTATATTAACCGAGAAAAGCAAGAAAATAATCACGAAATTATCTCTTCTTTTTGCTATAGATTCCCTGGGAGGCGGCTTTGTAATAACAAGTATCCTGTCGCTATGGTTCTACTCAAAATTCAATACCCCACTTACCACCATATCAGCTATTTTCTTTGCTGGCGGACTTTTGGAAGCGCTATCTTATTACCTCTCCGGGAAACTGGCCAAAAAAATCGGCCTTGTAAACACAATGGTTTTTACCCACATCCCATCCAGTATATTTTTAATGCTTATCCCGTTTGCGCCTGACTTTTATCTTGCGGTCGCCCTTCTTTTACTGCGCCAGTTGCTGTCCGAAATGGACGTTCCTCCCAGGCAATCATACGTTGTTGCGGTGGTAAAGCCTGAAGAAAAATCAATTGCTACATCCTCAACAAATCTGGCAAAAATACTGGCATCATCCGTAGGCCCGGCAATAGCAGGTAAAGTGCTTCTCCTGACAGCATTTTCCCCTTTTGTTATTGGGGGGTCTCTTAAAATAATATATGATGTGATCCTTTACTTCAATTTCAGGAATTTGAAACCCCCGGAAGAAAAATAGTCAAAATGAGTAGTTATAAATTATTTGAGTAACATATATTAAACCGGGAAGCTAAATATCGAATAGCAGTTTTGAAAAGTGGGAGGGAAATGGCTATTGACTATATAATCATCGGTGCTGGCGTCATAGGGAGCGCAACTGCCTGTTACTTGAAAAAAGCGCTGCCAGAGAGCAGGATACTGCTCATTGACAGGAATCACACAGCAGGCGCAGGAAATACAGCTAAAAGTGCGGCTCTATTCAGGAACTTTTTTTCATCACGTACAAACCGGTTGCTGGCTGGTAGTTCTATCAGGTATTATCTTGAACTGGGCTCAAAAGTCCGGCTTGATCCGACAGGTTATCTCTGGTTATTTTCAAAAGAACAATGGAATGACTCCCAAAAAGCCATCCAGCAGCTTGATCCGGAAAAGAATAAATTTGAAATCCTGGACAGGGATAGAATTATGGACATTCTCAGGATAAACTATCAGGCAAAAGGTCATTTTCCTGATGTTAATTCCGGGATTTTCTGCCATCTATGCGGTTCTCTTTCTGCAACAGCACTTGCACAGCATTATGCCTCTCTTTTTGAATCCATGGGAGGAGAAATAAATTTTAATACAGACATTAAAGAATTTATTATCACAGGACAAAACAGTTGCTATGCACCCTGGGATGACGTTTCTGTTGATGGGATCGTAGATCAGAAAGGAAATGCCTATAATGCAAAAAAGTTCATCGTGGCAACCGGGGCCTGGACGCATGACCTGCTTGCACCCATTGGTATCGCTTCAGGCATACTTCCAAAAAAGCGGCAGCTCTTCGCTTTAAAGATAAAAAACAATGCTGGACTCCTTGTGAATTCAACAATAAGACCTGCCATAATACTTCCGGCAGGCGGAGTTTATATAAAACCCGTACTTGATAAAAACATCATAATAGCTGGTTGTGCAGATGACCTGGGCCAGCCCTTCCTGATGTCTGACCCGGAACCTGATCCTCTTTATTTCCAGAACGCAATAGAGCCTGTCCTAAACCACTATTTCCCGGAACTGGATTTTACATTGTCCCTCAAATGGGCCGGATACTATGATTACCACTGGCCTGATATGACCCCTGTTATTGAGTCTGTAGCCAACCTTACATGGGTTGGCGGGACTTCAGGAAGCGGTATAATGAAAGCCGATGCCATAGGCCGGATTGCAGCCGCACGGATGCAGGGTTACGAGGAAGCATTTCTTGCGGATGGGTCAAAGTTCAAGGTATCCAGGCTCTCATTGAGAGATAGGGACGTTGAAAAAGAAGAGTTAATAATTTGAGTCATCCTGAAATATCTTTTATGGTTTTCAATAACTCTTCAGAACTGTAAGGCTTCTTTAAAAAAGTATTTACCTGTTTGGCAACTTTTGAAAAACTCTCTTTTTCAATTAAACCGCTTACTGCTATTATCTTGATTTCCGGGTTAATTTTAAGAAGCGCCTGAATGCATGAATAGCCATCCATAACAGGCATTGCCATATCCATAAGAACAATTTTAATTTCCGTTCCTTTCTCCTTATACAATGAGATAGCTTCAGCTCCATTGCCGGCTGTGATTACCCTGTACCCATTTGTTTCTAAAATCACATTTGTAACTTCACGGATTGAGGCTTCATCATCGACAACAAGAATCACTTCCCCATTTCCGGTGTGCGGGATAAGCTCCTGTGCTTTTACTTGTTGCGTTTCTGTTGTTGCAGCAGATGGCAAATAAACTTTAAATGCTGTTCCTTTTCCAACTTCGCTGTTTACTTCAATAAATCCCGAATGGCTTTTTATGATCCCGATAGATGTTGAAAGACCAAGACCCGTGCCTTTACCGTGCGCTTTTGTAGTGAAGAACGGCTCAAAAACCTTATCCAGTATTTCAGGAGGGATTCCTGTCCCGGTATCAGTAACAGTAATAACAATGTAAGGACCGACTTTAGCCTCGATATTCATCCGTGTATGGTTTTCATCAATGAAAAGATTTTCAGCAGATATAGTCAGAATTCCACCTTCCGGCATTGCATCCCGTGCATTCACACACAGGTTCATGAGAACCTGGTATAATTGTGTGGCATCTCCGGTGACTTCCCACAGTCCCCTGGATATACTGAACCTTACTTCGATAGATTTTGGAAATGTCTCTTTTGTAACTTTCCCAATTTCCGAGATCAGATATGCTACCTGAACAGTCCTGCGTTCCCCCTCTGCTCCCCGCGCAAATAATAGCACCTGTTTTATCAAATCAGCTCCGCGCATGGTATTTCTTTCGAGTACATCGATCAATTTCTGTTTATCCTCATCCGGGCGTTCTTCTTTTAACATTTGCAACGAGAGCATTATTGGCGTCAGTATATTGTTAAGGTCGTGCGCTATTCCTCCTGCAAGCGTACCCAGGCTGTCCATACGCTGGGCCCGCAGGAACTGCGCTTCAAGCTTCTTTTTCTCAGTTATGTCAGTGTTGATGATAAGAATCGATTTTGGTGCACCTTTGTTATCGTAAGTCAGTATCCAGCGGCTATCCACAATGATCTCTTTACCATCTTTTGTTACCTGGCAAAGCTCGCCGGTCCATTTGCCCTTTTCAATAACGATCTTTTGGGCTTCCATAAGATCTGGCGATTCTTCCTTATAGAGAAGCTCATTTGCATTTTTTCCTCTGATTTCATCTTCGGTCCAGCCATATAACCCCTCTGCGCCTTTATTCCAGTAGGTAAGCCTGTGTTCTAAGTCCCTGACCGCAATAGCGTCGTGCGTTATATTAAGAAGCGATGCACGTTCACGTATTTTCTCTTGCGCCCTCTTGCGTTCAGTGATATCGCGGACGATACCGGTGTAAAATGTTCCTTCTTCTGTTTTCCAGGCTGCAATAGAAATCTCAATTGGAAATTCACTGCCATCTTTCTTGAGCCCGTAAGATTCGAGCATTTTTTCGTTGTATTCGGATTCATCTGACATTATCCGGTCCAATCTCCTGGAATGGATATATCTGAGTAGCTCAGGCATCAGGATGGTGAGCGGTTTACCAAGTACTTCCCCTTCGGAATAGCCAAAGATAGTTTCTGCGCATTTGTTCCATGAAATGATGTTCCCATCGCTTTTGCTTGAAATAATCGCGTCATTAGCTGCCTGTACCACTGAGCGGAATTTCATCTCCGACTGTTCCAGGATTTTGTTTACTTTATACAATTCAGTAATAGAATCATGGAACCCGCGAAAGGTCATTTCAAACGGTGCAATGCTCTCTGAGAAGAACTGCGCTGCTTTTTTTAAGGTATCTTCAATCTCTTCTTTTTTTATTGTCTGTGACAAGACCGTAACCAGCACATCCTGGTGAACCGCTGCCATATCCAGGATACCTCTCCCGTCGGCTATTGCTTTTCGCCCAAGTTCATACGCACTCTCCAGAGACTTTTCCTTTCCTTCTTCAAGGTAATCCTGAAGCGCCGATATGTATTGTTTTCTTAATTCATCCGAGGTGTCATTTCTTATTTGCATATATACCGCACAACAAGAACCAGTGCATCATCTGTCCTTTTGGCAAAATGTGCCATAATATTATCAGCGATTTGTTGCGGCTTTTCACTCAAGTTTATACAGGTTTCAAAGCTGCTTCGAATGCCATCTGTGACAAAAATCAACGTATCACCAGGTATGACCGGGATAACGGATTCCTTTAATGACGGGAGTTGGTAACCTAACGCTCCGCCGCGTAACAGCAATCTCTCGTGCGAAATAACTGAATTTGTATCCTGTCGCAGCAGCATACTTTCGATATTGCCAACACCAAGCCAGGTAATTTTCTTATCAAGTAAATCCAGGAATGCAATGCTCATCACCACTCCGCGTGTCCCCTTCAAAGCCTCATGGCAGCGCCGGACCATCGCGATAATTTGTCCGTCAGCACTGGAATCAAGCGTTTTAATGGCGATCTTAGCAGCCGCAGCGGCTTCATAGCCATGTCCTAACCCGTCAACAACAGCTATGAGGATGCCATTTTTAAACGATTTGATCATGTGACTGTCGCCTGAGACATCCTGTCCTGGCAATGGCATAGTGAAAAAACCCGATTCGATCAACCTGAGTGGATCGGTCACTTCATCGGGCATGGTTTTGCACCCATTTCTTCATAGTTACTTTTGTTCCCTTGCCGACTTCAGAGACAATTTCAAACTCGTCCATCAATCGCTTCGCCCCCGGAAGTCCCAGCCCCAGACTTTTCCCTGTTGAATAGCCATCCTGCATAGCCAGCTTAATATTGGGAATGCCTGGCCCATTATCGCAGCCGATTACAATTATGCCTCGTTTATCACCTTGCTGGCCGATGCTCAGGGAGATTTCACCTTCCCTGGCATATTCCACGATGTTGCGAGCTATCTCAGATATGGCAGTAGCGATAAGGGTTAATTCTGTGGATGAGAAACCTAACTTCGCCGCCATTTCCCGCCCCTTCTGGCGGGCTGTCACTATATCGATCTCGGAATTGATAGGTATGCAATTTTCATCAGCCACGCCTGGTATCTCCTTCTGTTTGACGGTCAAGGAGGGCCATTCCCTCTTCCAGATCCAGTGCGGTCGCTACACTTTCCAGCTTCAAACCCAGCTGCACCATCGAAAATGCGACCTCAGGTTGTATCCCGACAATGACTGTTTTTGCACCGCGCAGCATGATCATATGAGCCATGGAACGCAGGGTACGGGTCGCGAAAGAGTCCATTACATCCAGAATAGTGACATCCACTATGACTCCGCGTGAACGGAACTCGCCTACACGACTTACCAGATCATCCCGTAATTTCAGCAAATCGGCATCACTCAACTCTGATTGAACAGAAGCGATCAGATAATCACCCTGTTTGAGAATTGGGACAAACATTTTTCTTTACACCTTTTCTTTACGAATAAAGCCATTTGAGGATTCTATTCTTACAACCTTGTAGCCTAATAAGTGGTCTGCTTCTTCAATCCCACCTTGCAGGTCGCCTACGGTGTTCATTTTGGTCAGGTCCACACCAAGAGTGACAAGGGTCTGGGCGATCTCGGGTGATATACCCGTAACGATGACTGTTGCACCCATAAGCTGCGATGCATCCACCGTCTGCACCAGATGATTAGCCACTTTAGAATCCACGCCCGGGACACCGGTAATATCCATAACCACGACCTTTGCCCTGCTTGTGCGGATGGTGCGCAATAATTGCTCGGTTAACTGGCGGGCACGATGCGTATCGATCACTCCGATAATCGGCAGGATGAGCATCTGGTCACGAACCTGCAATACCGGAGTTGAGAGTTCCTGGATAGCCTCTTGCTGCTGGCGGACAACTTTTTCGCGCTCTGCAACGAAAGCGAGTGCAACGATAGAAAGAATCTTGTTGGCAACCGGTTCGTAGATATCAAGAGCTGATGATAATCCTTCAATATCATGCTGGTATCGCTCAAACAGGCTGCGACCATATACATCGCGAAGAGTGAGCAAACCGCCGATTATTTGTTCGCTCGTCATTCCCTGCAGCACGCCGCGTTCGGCCATGCGTATGGCATAGGTCTGGGCGTCGTCATATTCTCCAGTTTCCAGGCAGGCGATACAGGTATCATAGATCGTCATTGATTCGGTCTCAATTTCTTCCCGGGTCAGACCAGCGAGCAATCCCTTGGCAATCATCTGCTCTACCCATTGGTGCCTCAGCGGCTCTCGCTTTTCACGGAAGTGATCCACTAACTCTCGCCGCAATTTATCTTTTGATTGATTGGCTTGTTCGTTTGTCTTTTTACTTTTCATAACTTCTCCCTTCTTATAATAATTATTTTTAATGCAATTTTGTTCAAGCCCGTATCACACTAAATTATTTTGGGCTATGACTGTTAAGGATAAATATTGAATAAATACTTTACCACTGATTAATCAACATTGCAATGTAATCTGGGTATATTGCATCGGACCGAAAGCCTGCAAAGAATTGAAATTTTTTTATAAATAAGCAGAATCTATATATAGTAATAGAAAGAAAATCATTAATGGGAGTATAGATAAATTAAACTCAAAGGAGGTAAGTATGGCTCTAATAGAGACTCTAACATTCGTATTAGGAATAATCTACGGCTACGTAAGTCCTGGAAGGGAAAATCGCGGTGCATTACTCCGGAAAGGATTAATAGTCGGCATAGTGCTTGCCATTATCCTCGCAGGACTGGGATTATTTGTGGGAGGTACAATCATGGCGCTCAGCGGCATGGCTGTGTTTATTGAGGTAGTGATCCTTACAGTGCTCTTTATCATAGGCACCTGGATCGGGGACTGGCTTGAAGGGAGAAGCAAAATCAAAAGTAGAGTAACTAAAGTATCGCCTTAAAAGCATACATAAGGTTAACGGGCATTTTCTTTCAACAGTAACATAAAAGCTGCTCTGGCAGAGCGGCTTTACTGCCTTTTTTTTTATATATCATGGTGGAAGTATTTTCAATCTTGTATAAATTAGGAATTGATCATATTTCCAGGCTTTTATGCGCTTTTATGTAAGCGACAAGTCCGCCTTCCTGCAATATCCTGTTCATGACAGGAGGAAGATGTGGAAATTCCAATTCCATTCCTTTTGTCTTATTCCTTACCACACCCTTTTCCATATCAAGCTCAATCTCATACCCTTCATCTATTTTATCTGTATTGCAGGTAATGGCTGGAAGTCCTATATTTATGCAGTTCCTGTAGAATATCCTGGCAAAACTCTTGGCCAGAACTGCTTTTGCACCCGCTATTTTTATTATAATGGGGGCATGCTCCCTGCTTGAACCCAGTCCGAAATTATCTCCGGCAACAACGAAATCTCCTTTCTTCACCTCTGAGGCGAACTCAGGTCTCGCCGGTTCCAGCACATGCTTTGCAAGTTCAGGAAGGTTCGAGCGCAGATGGAAATACCTGCCGGGAGCGATCACATCCGTACTGATACTGTCTCCGAATTTCCATGCTTTTCCCATTTACATCACCTCTCTTGGATCAGATATCTCCCCTGCCAGAGCCGTAGCCGCGGCAACAGCCGGATTACCAAGATAGATAAAAGAGTCCGGATCGCCCATCCTTCCTTTAAAATTCCGGGGCTGCGTAGCCAGGCAAACTTCTCCATCTCCCAGGATGCCCAGATGCACGCCGTCGCATGCCCCGCATCCTGCACCCGTAACCAGTGCGCCTGCTTCCATAAATGTTTCTATTGTCCCGTCTTTTAATGCTTCAATATAAACCCGCCGCGAAGCTGGAGTCACAATGACCCTCGTATCGGGATTGATCGTATGGCCTTTCATTATCGATGCAGCAATATGGAGGTCTTCAAGGCGGCCGTTACATGAAGTACCTATAAACACCTCATTGACTTTGACTTTTCCGATCTCGCTGATTTTTTTGACATTATCAACAAGATGCGGAACTGCGATTAAAGGTTCAAGCTCATCTGCTTTGATCTGTATTTTCTTTTCAAAAACAGCATCCTCATCTGACTTCAATTCCCTGAATGCTTCCTCCCTTCCCATGGCTTTCAGGAAATTCCGGGTCTCATCATCGGGTGAAAAAAGTCCGGCTTTAGCTCCGGCCTCGACTGACATATTTGCTATCGTACTTCGTCCTGCCGTACTCATATCATTAATCGTATCGCCCGTAAACTCCAGGGCTTTATAAGTGGCGCCATTACTGCCGATAGTGCCTATGAGATGGAGAATTATATCTTTGGAATATACTCCTTTTGGCAGTCTCCCGTTCACTTCAACGAGATACGTTTCAGGTACCCTCATCCAGGTTTTCCCCAGCGCTATTGCTGCTGCAACATCAGTACTTCCCATTCCTGTCCCGAATGCGCCCAGAGCCCCGTTCGTGCAGGTATGGGAATCAGCCCCGACAATTACATCACTAGGGCATGCATATTTTTCCAGGGAATTATGATGGGATATGCCATTTCCTACATCGGATAATATTATGCCTGACTTCCTTGCAAAATCCCTCATGAATTCATGATCGTTGCTCAGCTCCATCCTTGGGCTTGGGGAAGCATGGTCAAGGAAAAATATGGTCTTTTTTGGGTTATATGCAACTTCTATCCCCATTTCTTTCATTCTCCGTACTGTAAGAGGGCCAGTGCCATCCTGCACATAGCTCAGGTCAACATTAACGATAACGGTTTCCCCTGCACTTACAACTTTACCGCAATGCTTTTCAATTATCTTCTCTGAAAGGGTTTTCCCTGCCATATATTCTAACCTCCGCTATATAATCATTCATCAATGATTAAATGCTTTTCCTTTTCGGAATATTGAGCCTGAGTCTGAAGTGTAATTTTTGAACTTGTGAATTTAAAAAGAACATATCAAGATGCTGCGATTGATTTTCACGATATACATTATTATGGGGATAAAATACACCAGGAATAAGAGGAATCAAACCGAAAAATGGAATCAATGATGCAGAGACTAAAAGCAAAGGAAATCAATCTCAGCATTATACGGCATCTTTTTCTATTATGACAAGATGATAATAACCCAGGCTATTGAATGGGTAATACCATCGGGCTGCATCCTCAAAACGAATGAATATTTTTTCATGCAATAATAATTTCTTTGAATAAAACGGGTATACAAACAATAACAAACTTCCAATTTTTACTTTGAATCCGACATCCTTGAGTCTTTTTATCAGGTCCCCTCTTGAAAAATAATACGTCCACAATCCATTCACTACATACTCTTTACTTCTTATGGAAGATATTATCCAGCTTCCCTTACATTTTATAAAAGCATTGACCCACCATGTCAGATTCCACCTGTTAACCACTGTAAAGATAGCCTGGCCGCCAGTTTTTAAAACCCTGGATGTCTCCTGGAAGGCATGATCGACTTTCGGGATATGATTAAATATTCCAAAGATGGAAATTATGCCTTCAAAACTTTTATCGCGAAATGGAAGAAATTCAGCTGATGCAATAACAAAAGACAAATTGTCCTTGAATCTGGCATCTTTTATCCTCCCTTTTGCTATTTTTATCATTTCTTTAGATATATCTACACCCAGTACCTGATATCCTTTTTCAGCCAGGAACAAAGATTGTTCTCCTGTTCCACAACCAATATCAAGTATCAATCCCATCTTCAGGCTATTCAGGAGAACTATTTTCTCTACAGACCTCATATAATTGATTCTGGGGTTATCAAATCTATGATCATAGTCCCTGGAGAGACATTCATAATGTTTTAATACACTTATTCTTATTGACATTTATCAATAATCGCTCCCCTGTTCCTCGCTTTTGCACGAAATACCAGTCCTTTGCCACCAAGGAGTTCACTGGCGATTTTCTTAAGGTTTTCCGTATCCTCCCCGAAAGCATATACGGTTGGCCCGAATGAACTCATCCCTGCGCCATTGGCACCGCCATCCCTTAAAGCCTGCATCAAATCCAATGAAGCCGGCTGCAATTCAACTTCCCGTTTCTTAAAACCCAGTTCCTGGATCGCATAGATACTTTTCCCGAATGTAACGATGTCGTTCTCGAAAAGTGCAGGAAGAAGCTGCATCAGGATAACATGGGATAGCGCCTCAACTTCCTTGAGTGGAACCGGACATTCTTTCTGGAATATATCCACTTCATTTTGTTGTGATGCACCTTTCTGCTCAGGCACAATTACAACTATATCCCAATCAGGGAACTCTTTTCTTAATAAAACAGGTGCCGGGGGAAGCTTGCTTGCAGCTGAGGGAAGAAATGTCCTCTTCTGGCTGAATTTATGCCCCCCGTCAAGTATGAATCCGCCATTTTCAAACGCAGCGACTCCAATACCGCTTGTGCCTCCCCTTCCCACTTTTACTGCGATCTCATGAACAGACAGACCAAGGTCATACAATTCACTGACAGCCATGCCTGCCGCAAGAGCTGCCTGGGTGCCTGAACCAAGACCAATATGTGATGGGTAATCTTCTTCGATTGAGATTTGTATTCCCTCGCCATCAGGAAGCAGAGCTTTTGCGCTATTCCTTATGCGTTCAATATGCTCGCTTTTGCCTGTTATTTCAATAATATCAGATTTTCGGGCTTTTATTTTTATTACGGGATTATCAAGAGTCAGGCCAATGCTTCCATCAACGCGCCCAATGCTGGCATTCATATCTATCAGTGTCAAATGCAGACGGGAGGGAGTTATTATTTCGAGCATATTTTTCGGGTTAGACGTATCTATTTCAATAAGATATAAACCTGTTTAAAAGAGCTTTTTTCCCAATTCAATCACTCAAAAGGGTTGCCAACACTTGCGAACAATGCCATAATGCGGATTCGCCCTGTCATGGTCTCATCCACATTTGCACCCCAGATTATCCTTTTTGTGCCTGGAACCTGTTGCGCCATCAATTCATCCACATGCGCCACTTCTTCAAGGGTCAGGTCCTGCCCGCCATTGATATGGATCAACAGACCATGTGCAGACCCAAGATCAGGAATATCAAGAAGAGGAGCAGATACTGCTTTTAATACTGCTTTTTTCACGCGGTCCGGACCTTCTGATTCCCCGATCCCGAATGAGGAAATACCTTTATTTTCGAGCACAGCTTTTAAGTCTGCAAAATCAAGGTTCATAAGGCTCGGGAGGGTGATGGTTTCTGTAATACTTTTAATGAATGCTCCGATTAATGAATTTGCAACAGCAAAAGCCGTCTTAAGAGGCAGGTTTCCTGCGACCTGCCTGAGTTTTGTGTTATCTATCAAAACGACGGAATCACAAGTTTGAGAAAGAGCACGTATCGCTTTTTTGGCATTTTCACGCCTCAAGGATTCGATTTCGAAAGGCATTGTCATGCAGGCTATTGTGAGTGCGCCCATTGAATGTGAAATTTCTGCAACAACAGGAGCTGAGCCTGTGCCAGTCCCTCCCCCAAGACCTGCAACAATAAATACAATATTTGCTCCTTCAAGTTCTTTTTGGATATCCTCCTTACTTTCCTGCGCGCATTCTGCGCCAACTTCCGGGAATCCACCGCATCCTTTGCCTTTACTCCTGTCTTTTCCCAGCAGCAATAATTTATCCGCCCGCTTGAGAATAAGATGGCTGATATCCGAATTTGCCGCGATGATTTTTGCGCCTGCAATATTTTTATCCGAAAGGAAGGTTATTATGTTGCTTCCAGCACCCCCAAGTCCGATTACGGCCACAGATGGTCGTGATGCTTCGATTATTTCCGTAAATTCTCCGTTCATTATAGACGTTTAATAGGGTCTATTTGATATAAATATATTTTCAATATAATGAATCAACATGATCAGGATCATATTAAATATGTTCAAAAAAAGATACGATATTATGAAACGATTAATGATCCTGTTTTTAATATCAATTTATTTCACGGGTTGCGTGGAACAAAGTCAAAATGAGCCGATTTATAATAATTCTGTCATCCCTGAATATTCTCCGGTGGTGGATCTGGCCAAAAAAGATCTTTCTGAACGATTAAAAATTCCTGTTGAAAATATTCAGTTATTTAAAGAAGAAGCTGTTGAGTGGCCGGACACCAGCCTTGGCTATCCTGAAAAAGGCATGATGTATGCACAGGTAATTACACCCGGGTTCAAGATCATCTTAAAAGCTGGAGATAAATCATACGAATACCATAGCGATTATAAAAGAGTAGCAGGACCCGGAGAAATATAATATCTTATTAACGAAGATAATTTCCTGTCTTTTTTAAGTATTTTCCAAAAGCCAGACCCGCTACCACTCCGCTTAAATGTGCACTTCTTGCTACCAAGTCACTGCTTGAGCCTATGAACAAAAGGTCAAAAAGAGCAAAAAATATCAATGCATATGTTATCTTCATGCGAATAAAAAAAAACAAACCAACCTCAATGTCCGGTGCAAGAACAGCAAGACATGCAAATATCCCGAACAAAGCGCCACTAGCACCTATTGCAGGAGTATTATGCCCAATAATATAAATGGACCATAACGAATAACCCAGAGCTGCGATTAATCCTGAAATGAAATAAACATACAGGAACCTTTTACTGCCGATCCTTCTCTCAAGCTCAGGCCCGAAAAAGAATAAAAACATCATATTAAACAGGAGATGTGTTGCATCAGCATGCAAAAACATATGCGTAACAAGAATCCATGGACGGGCGAAAATATCCGATGGAACAAGAGCAAAATAATAAAAATAAATATTTTTGCCAATTATAATCTGCAACACAAAAGAAATGAGAACGATCAAAAGAATCATCAAAGAATAATTACTTTTAACAGCAGAGATAATATTATTTAATGAATTCAAGAAAGGGTTTTGTTTCCGTCTAACTACAGAGCCCTCCTTATAAAAGATCCCGGTATCTCTTGGTCTTGATTTATATTCTAAAAGCCCTGGACAATTGTGTGATTCAGGAAGCCGGTGGTTATAACAATAGGAATTACCGCAGAATTTGCATATGAACGGCATAGGGTCCTTGAAACCGCAATAGTAACATTCTTTTGTCATAAATATCTATTCGAATTTGATTACTCTCAATATCACTCAGGGTTAATAATTTGTTTGGCTATTACTTCTTTTTTAAATCTTCCCTGAAAGAATACATATACCTCTATTGCTTTACCCTTCTGGTACTGCCTCATCATCCTGTCATACATCTGCTTGCTGTTTCTTAAATCATTTTCTTTGAAATATCTTTCGATCTCTTTGATAAATCCAAGTTTTTGCCTGAGAAATCCGGATTCATAATCCTTTACTGATTTTAGTGTCTCCTCGCATATCTTCTCACTTATTTCATTGTGATACAATCCATGCAGATCCAGGCCGCTTATTTGCCTGAATTCAATATTTCCTTCTTCATCAGGTTCCCTGTGAAGCATATATGGGTATATTTTGCATATCCGGGGACGAGCTTCATAATGTTCGCATCCTGTGCCAGTATAGAATATACAATCCCCATTCGATTTGGTTTTCAGGGCATAACCCATCACGTAAAATCTTCCAAGGTTGTCACATAGATCAAAATATGGCGCAGGCCGGAGAAATTTCCGCCCGGCAATTTCGATTATCCTTTGCGCATCATCATCGAGCAGGAAGACATGATCGTTAAATTTACTCGTACAGCATTTACCGCAGAAATCACATTCAAATCCAACTTCACGGATTATTTTAATATAAACTTCGTCAGGAAATGAATAAATACGCTCTATTTCTTTTTCAATATCAACTGCGTTCATTATTGATTTAATCAACCCTTTAAGATAAATAGTTATAACATATAAAATAATGATAAAAAAAATGATAACTTATATAAAGCATCACGTTGAAAGTAATTATTAAAAACGGGCTGTAAGGAAGGATAGATCGACTAAGAGAGGTATCATTGAATGTCTCTAAGCAATAAAATATATTCACTATTTAAAAATAAATATATATTGATTTTAACGATTTCATTATCGATATTTATCGGTGTTGCTGGTGCCCAGGAAGATGTTTCATGTTATCATTGCCACACTAAAGTGGTAACTGAATTCAGGAACAATATTCATTATGATAAAGGCTTTACATGCGCTGATTGTCATGGAGGATCCACCAAATCAAATAACAGTGTGATTTCTGATTCTGTAATGTCAGGAGATTTTGTGGGCAGGCCAACAAGAAATCATATTACAGATATTTGCTCCAAATGCCATATAAAGGAGACTGAAGATTATAAAACAAGCATTCACTGGGATGCGATCCAGAAAGGCCATCCTGATGCAGCAACCTGCACCGATTGTCATGGAATACATGATATCCGGGCCATAAAAGATCCTGATTCATCTTCTAATCATCAAAACAGCCCTGCGACATGCGCCAAGTGTCATTCAAACAAGGAAATGATGAGTGCATGGTATTACGGTATTAAGACAGACCGATTCGATACATATAAAGAATCATTCCATTGGAGGGCGCTTGATAAAGGCTATACCCTGGTTGCAACATGCGCCGACTGCCATGAGAATCATAAAACTAAATCCCATACAGATCCCACTTCAAGCACTTACACTGAAAATCTTCCTAAAACATGCGGAAAAGAGAATTGCCACGTGGGAGTGAATTTTGATGCCAAGGTGGCGGGAGGGCTCGTCCATGATAAGGAGTCTTTGCACACAGCTGAGCTTAAGTGGAATAAAACAGACATGGATCCTCATATGAAAGACTATTTCCTTGGCCCATTTGATCTTGCATACTGGATAGCAATATTTTTCAAGATATTGACCACTACCGTGATAGGTTTCTTTACAGGAATGGTCATTCTTGATTTCTTATCAAGGCTCAAGATCCAGAGGAGATTTTAGAATATGTCCAGGCAAAAATCAATTGAAGTTTTAGAGTCAAAGAAAAATGGAGAAAGAAATATGGATGAAATTTATTTTAAAAGGTTTACGTTCAATCAACTTGCACAGCATTGGGCAATGATAGGGTCATTCATGCTTTTAGTAATAAGTGGAATGCCCCTGAAATTCCCGGATGCATGGTGGTCCCCGGTAATTGTCAATCTCCTTGGGGGATTTGCAATGAGGACACAAATACATCATGCTGCAGGTATAGGGATGGTTATCCTTGGGGTGTATCACGTTGCTTATCATGTTTTTGTTGATAAGGAATCATTGCTTGATAGAAAAGTATGGCCTACTTTAAAGGATGCAAAGGATTTCTGGCAGACAATAATGTTCTACCTTGGAAAAGCGCAAGCGCCTAAATATGGAAGATATAGCTGGAAAGAGAAATTTGATTACTGGGGCGCATTCTGGGGAATGGTGATGCTTTGCGTAACCGGATTAATAATGTTGTACCCATTCAAGGCTATGGAAGTAATTCCTTATGCTTACGTGCATCTTTCCACTATCGTTCATACAGATGAGGCATTACTGGCTACACTGTTTATCTTTATTGTCCATTGGTGGAATGTTCATTACAGCCCTGAAGTATTCCCCATGTCAAAAGCATGGCTTACAGGCAACCTGTCAGAGAAACAGATGAAACATGAACATCCTCTTGAGTATGAAGAGGCCATGAGACAGACGAATGAAAAAGGTGACAATAGTTCTATTTCCAAATAAGTTTCTTACTATTTGTCAGCAGGCCTGGCAGATAGTTTTTTTATACCTTACGTTATATTCTTCTGCATTTATCGGTCTTTTGCCTTCTTGTAGAGTGCATTTCAGGTATTGTCCATAACATCAATGTTGCCCTTGAAGACACTTCCCAACAGCCTACGGTGTCCTGAACGTCAAATGATGATTATTCGACGCCAACTTTTTTTCGAGGATATGACTTCCATTAACTAATTATTTTGCTGTTTTGATAGCCTTTCCAGTGGCATGGCAATCCGAGCAAAATTTCGGCTGGTGACAATCGCTGCATACTTTGCCTATTAATACCTGTGACTTATGAGTAGTTAACCAATCGGCTGGATGATCACTCTTATGACAATTGGCACATAGATTTTCTTTTATCTTGGGTGCATGTTGTACGTCAGAATGACAATTATAACAGGCGATCTTATTATTAGTTACATGATTTGTATGTACAAAATTAAAATCATCATATTTTTCTAGCCTTTCCGGTTTATAATGGCACGAATTGCATTTGTCCTTTGCAACAATATCATTTGCGCCTGTCGTTATATTAGTATGGCATGTCTGGCAATCAGCTCCTCGGCTCAAATGACTTGTATGATTAAAGTTTGTATAATTCCTGGGCATTTCCTTTGGAGGACCGTGGCATGATGGGCAGCCAGATATAGAATTATTTTCTGGAACATCCCTGAAATGGCATGTAAAACAGGTTGAAGTGGTAACTACGATATGTCCCTTGTCATTCTGTTCGATTGTAGGATGACATTGACCGCACGATGGATCTGATACCGATTGATGTTCTTTCATTCCGATAACAAGCATGGAATGGCAGCTTGTGCAGGTTAATTGTATACCTCTATTTGGTTTTAGCAAATGGTTCTTATGACTGAAGTTAACTCCGGGGAATGGAACATTCAATGCAACATTCGTTGAAAAAATACGATCTTGATGACATACAAGGCAGTTTTTATCCATTACTTTAGCATATAAATTACCATTGTATTCTTCCACCGTGGTCTCATAGCTATAGAATTGCATAAGCCCATTTATTTTACCTTTTATATGGCCTATTACACCAGGTTCATAATGACATTCCACACATATTACTGTAGTGTGGGATGATGATCTCCATGAATCGT
This sequence comes from uncultured archaeon, assembly GCA_902384525.1. Lineage (GTDB taxonomy): Archaea > Halobacteriota > Methanosarcinia > Methanosarcinales > Methanoperedenaceae > Methanoperedens. The sequence continues at coordinate 7,933 of CABMCA010000004.1, read as the reverse complement.
AATAGGGTCTCATTATATGGCAATTCTTACCACAAAATGCAGGATTTTCAGTAATCTCCAGCATTTTCACTGAAATTACCAACGTGATCGAAAGCAAGACGATCAATCCAATAATAATAGGAAGTTTATATTTTGAAATCCTATGCTTAATAACATCTATAAGTGATATTTTATCCATTTGAAATCCCTTCAATTTTTTCTAATAAGGTACAATATTATGAATATTCCCATAACCAGAATAATTCCTATTCCAGGGACAGAAGGAACGGTTTGTTCAACTCCACTTATTTTACCTTGCGCTCTGTCGGCCGAATCTATCCCGCTTTGTATTTGATTGTCGAAATCTTTAAGATCAAAACTATGCCATAATGATGGAACCTCATTCAACACAGATTTTGCTTTATCAAGATCATTTCGAGCTGATGTTATATCTCTTCCTTTTGCCTTTGCTTCAGATATGGAATTTTCTGCCAAACGAATATCTTCTTTTAATTCATCCGCTTTTTCAAGCGCAAATTTTGCATCCCTGGGAACATTCGCAGATGCAATCTGGTCTTTTTGATTGTGGCAAACACTGCAAAGTGGAGTAATTTCAGATGCCTTCAACACTTTAAAGCTATGAGGCTGATGGCAATTAACACAAGACGGAGCACGTTTTTCCGCGCTTAATCTTTGATAATGCATAGTATTTTTAAAATGCTCTAATTCCGTTGAATGGCATTTTCCACATGTTTCAGGAATATTTTTATAATAAATCGGACTTTCCGGATCAGTAATATTCTTCATGGGGGAATGAGCTCCTGCTTCAGTATTTACATCCGGATTGCCTCCATGGCATGCATCACAGGTCACAAAATAACTTGAATGACCCGAATCAGACCACTGCTGGAAATTGTCTGAAGCTTTTTTCCTTATTATATCTTCATGGCATTCAAGCGAGCAGGATATATTTCTGTTGGTATGATTAGATCTAATATCGTTGAATCTTATTTGTTCATCCGTAAAAGGTGATAAACTCTTATGACAATTTATACACGAATTATTAAAGGCCTCTAAATTTGCTGCTCCGGCAGGAGCAATCAAGAAAATAAAGACGATTAATATTAAACAAGCAAATCTAAAACTATACACGTAAGAATTTGGGCTTTTAACTTTTGAAGACATTTTTCCTTTTCACCGTTATTTATGATTCAATATCCTATTTTTTAATGCCAGAACTATGTACCCGTTTTTTATTCTGTATATCTGTTATGATGTGATGATTCCCTACAATAAAAAGTTTGCGATAATATTCACTAATGTAACTGTATAAAAAATAGATTTTTTTAACAATATTTTATGAAAAAAGGAACACAGAGTTCTTTTTTGAGTCTCTGTGTCAGTTTTCCAGGGCTTTTATATATTAATTAAGCTTTTGTGTTTCTTCTTCCATATCTTTCCATGGCGGCAGGATAGACGTTACAACCCGCAGTATAATGAATGGAAGAATAAATATTATTATTGCCGGTAAAACTCCTTCCTGGCTAAAGAATACAGGAACGTAAGTAAGTGTTCCGCTCAAGCTCTTTGATATTTCCTGGCCTCCGATCACTACATTCCATCTCATGGCAAATACGCCTATTACGACAAAAATGCATGAAATAGAAATCATTATCATTTTCAGCGTATCTCGTTTCTTGATCAAGCTGACCATGAGCAATAGAATAAATGGTATTAATATGCCAAGTGTCAGTTGCACACCCCAGAAAGTAAAGCCAATTTTATCCGAAAGGAGCCTGTTAATAATATCGATATCTTCACGCGACGCATATTTCATGCTTATTATCTCAAGTAATTCCAATGTTACATCAAGGATCAGGAAAATCCACAGGTAATGTGCAAGTGATTGGAGACATTTATGGTCAATAGCATGTTTCCTTATTTTCATTGCGACAATATAGAGTAATATCAATAGGGCTATCCCTGATACTATAGCTGACATAAGGAATATAATTGGCATAAGTGGAGTTGACCACCATGGATTTGCCTTGATGCCGCCAAATATAAAGCCAACATATCCGTGCAGGAACGCTGCTGACGGGATACCGATTATTGCAAGCTTCTTTGCAAATTTTTCATCATCATGCAATGTTTTTTCAGAAATGTCAAATGAAAACAGTGCAAGACTTGAATATAACAATTCTTTCCATCCATGTGAACTTAAAGCCTTTTTGACAATATCTTCCCTGAAAGAAAGCCATATCTCAAGCACTACAATGGTCAGGTAGAATGAAAATATGTAACCAAATCCCGACATCGCAGATGTAACGTGGGGAGTGAACATGATCTCAATACCACGCTCAGGACGTCCAAGATGAACAAGTAAAGGCATCATTGCGACAAGCAGGAATGACAATGCTGTAAGAAGAGCAAATCGTGCCACAGGCTTGATCTCATTCTTGCCAAAAACATGATATAATGATGAAGCAATGAAAGCCCCGGCTACAAGACCCGTTATATAAGGATACAAGACGATTAATATACTCCATTGTATTTCAGATTCATTGGGATAAACATAACCCCATATCAGATTTTCTAACATCATTTCACTTCCCGGTCTAAACCGATATAGAACACCTTGGGTTTTGTACCAAGATCGGGTTTAAGGAGATTGATCCTTTCTTCGTCAATTATTTTATTCACTTCACTGTTTTTATCCATCATGTCTCCGAATTTTCGTGCCCCTGTAGGACATGCCTGAACACATGCTGGTAATAAACCTTTTGTGATCCTGTGATAACACCATGTACATTTGTCAGCAGTCCCCTTCTCAGTATTAAAGTACCTTGCCCCATAAGGACATCCCTGTATACAATATCTGCACCCGATACAATACTGAAAATCCACAAGAACAACTCCATCTTTTGTCTCATACGTTGCCCCTACGGGACAAACCTGTACGCATGGCGCATTATCACAATGATTGCATAATTTTGGCACATGATATGACTTTTTGAGCTCTTCTGCTGGTATGTCATCAACGAATCCATCGATCCCGCCATTGGGTGAATCAATTACTACTTCTTCCTCTCTTGTTTCCAATGAGGTTTTCTTTACACGGTATCTTTCGATCCATGTCCGATAAACTTCTTCATCAAATGGTACCTTATTTTCCAATTTACATGCATTGGCGCATCTACCACATCCTATGCATTTACGTGTGTCTACGACAAAACCCCAGAAGTGTTTCTCCCAATCATATCCGCTTTGGTCCGGAGAGTTATCTGCTGCAATGCCGTTCGTAATAAGGGATTCTACAATTGTAGTCCCGGCAGTCGCGCCTATAATAATTCTGCATCCGACCTTAGTAAATTCTCGCCTTGATATATCCATATTATGCCTCCTTTTATACAAACCACGGCTTATGCGGATTATGACAATATACGCATCTTAGATCCTGTCCGTGTGTGTCTGGATCGATCTGCGGGAACAGTTCTGGTCTTGCTATTTGCTTGAAATGGCATTTACCGCAATATTCTCGAGTATCATTAGCAGGTGTTAAAGTTTCCCTTGGATTAAGAACATGTTTTTCCGCCGGGCCATGACATGTTTCACAGTTCACGGTCTTATGCCTGTCCTTCACCCAAACATCGTATATTATTTTATGACAATTCTCTCCACCGCAACTTGTCGATTCTGCATAATTTACAGTAAGGTTCCTGAGTTCATTTACAGAATCTCCCCTGTACCATCCGTACTGTCCGAATGATCCGGGGACAACAAGGGACCTTACAAGAATAAAAGCAATTATTACAAGAGCTAATAATGTAAAAGCTCTTTTTAAATGTGGCTGCATACTTATCACCTTTCTTTAACTGGATGTCGATTCTTCATTTTTTGCCTTTATTTCTTTCTCAGAATATAGAACACAGCCATTAGCGAAATTAATCCCGTCAAACCTATGAATCCAGGCACCTGGGGTGATCCAGTTCTAGTTGGCAAAGGTGCGGGTTTCACGATATCTTCAGCCTTTTTTACTTCCGTATTGGCTAAATTTATTTGATCTTCGAAATTCGTAAGATTGAATTCATGCCACATTGGAGCAAGATTTTTGTACGTTTGGATAGCGTTATTTGTGTAAGTTTCTGCCAGTCCAACATCAGTTCCATTCGTTTTTGCATAGTAAATATCCTGCTGGGCATTATCTATATTGAATTTTAACTTATTTACTTTCCTTAGCATATCTTCTGCTTTGAGCGGTATGTCAAAAGGTGCTACATTCTTATAGACTGAATGACAGGTGCCGCAGGAGTTCCTGAAATCTTCAGGGTTAAGTACAGTGAAAGTATGTGGATGATGGCATGTTGTGCATGTGGGGGCAAGCTGCAATGATTCGAGCTTCTTGTAATGTGTACTATTCTCAAAATTATCAAGTTCGTTTGGATGGCATCTACCGCAGGTCTTTGGAACATTGGTATAATAAACAGGGCTTTCTGGATCGGTAGTATTCTTGAAAGTATGTGCTTTTTCTTTAGTAGCCTGTTTTGGATCTCCTCCATGACATGCGTCACATGTGACTCCCTTTACAGCATGAAGAGATTCCTGCCATTGCTGGTAATTAGAGGTTGCAAGCTGCCTGATCCTGTCTTCATGGCATTCAAGAGAACATGTCACATTTCGTTCAAGGTGCTGGATTCTTATCTGGTTGAAGTGCTTTTGTTCTTCGATAAAAGGAGTTAAGGTTTTATGACAATCGATACATGAATTTTCAGAAGCATTTACTCCAGAAAGAGATACCGAAATTCCTGCTAAAATTAGTAATACAATTAAGATTTTATTAAATAAGACCATTCGCATTTTATTCATCCTTCCGTTTTACAATTGTTTTTTTAATTATACCTTTATATCGTTATTAAATCTATCGTTTTTTCTAATTTTAACTAACCAGTTATGTCGATATTTATATCTTTTGGTTTTAACTTCCTGCCAAATCCAATATATTTTTAAAGTTTTCCTTTCTTCCTGAGAAGCTCAGCATTCAAGACACTGGCACCTGCTGCGCCTCTTATGGTATTATGGCCCATGCAGATGTATCGTATGCCTGGCCGTATCCGTCCAACAGAAACTGTCATGCCCCCTCCGATATTCCTGTCCATGCGCGGCTGTGGCCTGTCTTTTTCTTCCTTTACTTCGATCACTGGTGTGGGTTCTGTTGGCAATCCGGATAACCCCGGATCAAAATCAAGGAAAGCCTGTTTAACTTCATCAATTGAGGGATCATCTGCCATTTCCACCCATACAGCCTCAGTATGGCCATCCATGACCATAACACGATTGCAGCTTGCGCTTACCTTGAATGGTGCATCAATTATCTCACTGCCGTTAAATTCCCCCAGGAGCTTTTTTGTCTCAGTTTCAACCTTTTCCTCTTCCTGGCCGATATAAGGAATAACATTATCAAGGATTGCCATTGATGGGACACCATCATAACCTGCGCCCGATATCGCCTGCATGGATGCAAGATATATTTTTTCAATATTGAATTTCGCAAGCGGCCTCAGCGTAACTGCCATCATTATAGTCGTACAATTAGGATTTGTGACAACATATCCGTCCCATTTGCGCTTATCCTGCTGAATATCTATCAGGCCAAGATGTTCCGGATTAACTTCAGGAATGACAAGAGGAATGTCTTTCACCATACGTAAAGCGCTTGCATTACTTGCAACAACAAAACCCTCTTTTGCAAATTCAGGTTCAACGGTTTTGGCAAGGTCGGTGGGAAGAGCAGAAAAAACAATGTCTGCATCAACCTTCTTCGGATCAACAGGCACAACCGTCATATCGCCGACGTTTTCGGGAATTTTGCTTTCAAGCCTCCAGCTAGCGGCATCACCATATTTTTTTCCGGCGCTTTTGTCGGAAGCTGCCAGAGATGTTAATTCAAACCATGGATGTTTGCTCAACAGCTCTATAAATCGCTGGCCTACATTGCCTGTTGCTCCTAAAACCCCTGCTTTTATTTTTTGCATATCATTCCATTGAAATAGCAGTATTCGGGCAGGCATCAACACAGGTGCCGCATTCAGTGCACTCTTCCGGGTCAACTTTTGCCTTATCATTTTTCAATTCTATCGCTGTTGCAGGGCATTCATCAACGCATATTCCACAACCGGTACATTCTTCATTGTTTACTTTTGCTGCCATTTATATCACCTTTTGCCTACCATTGAATACGTGAAATATAAACATAACGGTTTGACTTAAATTTGATAAGGTTTACTTTTATAACAGTTTTCGGATATTTGACCAAAATGAAAGTTAAATATACACCAAAGTCTTTTTAGAGGTCCTATGCTAGCCCGCAGAACAGGTTATTTTGTAGAGTCGGTCATTCGAGATATGACGCGCCTTTCATTAAAACATAATGCAATTAATCTTGCGCAAGGTTTTCCTGACTTTCCTGCCCCACTTACGCTAAAGCAAGCAGCAGCCGCTGCGATCATGGAAGATTACAACCAGTATTCTATCACCTGGGGTGCAAAAGACCTGAGGGATGAGATATCACGAAAAGCACGGGAATATAATCATATCGAAGCGGATCCTGAAAGTGAGATCACCATGACTTGCGGCTCGACCGAAGCGATGATGGCATCCATGCTTGCTTTGATAAATGAAGGTGACGAAGCTATAATATTTGAGCCATTTTACGAGAACTATGGGCCGGATGCCGCTGTTTCGGGGGCTGTTCCAAGATTTGTCCCCCTTAATGATGATAACAGCATCGATGAAGATGCCCTTGAATCTGCATTCAACAGGAAAACGCGTGTTATAATCCTCAATACGCCCAACAATCCCTGCGGAAAGGTTTTCACAAAAGGCGAGCTGAAAATGATTGCTGACCTTTGTGTTGACAATGATGTCATTGCGGTTACTGATGAAATATATGAATACATCCTGTACGACAATAGAAAGCATATCAGCATCGCTTCCCTTGATGATATGAAAGACAGGACAATAACAATAAGCGGATTCTCAAAAACCTACAGCGTCACAGGATGGCGTATCGGCTATGCCCTTGCGGAAAAGAACCTGACATCTGCAATAAGAAAGGTGCATGATTTCCTCACAGTCGGCGCACCTGCACCGCTTCAGCATGCATGCGTAACAGCATTGAGATATCCTGATTCTTACTATCAGGAGCTTGCAAGTGTATATGACGGAAAACGAAAGTTCCTCCATAGAGCTTTAATAAAAGCAGGATTCAAGTGCAGTATGCCCGAAGGTGCATATTACATATTAGCTGACATTCCGGAAGGCATAAATATGGATGACATGGCTTTTGCAAAACATATGGTAAGTGAAATTGGTGTAGCTGCCGTTCCCGGAAGCAGTTTCTACAAGAGTGAAGCAGGAAAACATAAACTACGCTTTACTTTTTCCAAAAAGGATGAGACGCTCATGGAAGCGGCGCAGCGGCTTGAAAAGTTGAGAATTTAATACGTTGAATTGTATCCTATCATCTATCTTAATGGCATCCCGGCAGGTATAAGTAGTTCTCACTGCGTATTCTTTCATATGAAGAAAGAAACCAAGATAATGATCACTAAAGATGGACCTATTCTGGTTCTGGGAGGCTTGCCTATCGACAAGCAGATAATTGGAATAGGAAAGGATGGTGAACCTGAAAAGTGGATAAAAGGTAAAAAAATATCTGAAGATCAATGCTCGCTGTGTCGTTGCGGTGGATCTAAGAACAAACCTTTTTGCGATGGCACGCATGCAAAAATCGGCTTCGATGGTACGGAAACCGCAAGCAGAAAGCCATTTGATAAACAGGCACAGGTTATGGATGGGCCGACATTGAAGCTAAAAGATGTAACTCCGTTGTGTGCTGCTGCAAGATTTTGCCACAGAGGTTGGGGAACATGGGAACTTACCCATCATTCTGATA
>CABMCA010000003.1 GCA_902384525.1 uncultured archaeon | reverse complement strand
GAAGAGGTCTACAATTTAAAACGCTTACATTCATCGATTGGCTACAAATCCCCAGTCGATTTTGAGAAGACGAAAAATTTAAATATGCCACCTTAACTAATTGTCCACTCGAAGGGGCGCAGTCCATTTATTCATCATCTTCAACCTAAAGTTCTCATATTTATCAAGCATTGCTTTGTTTATGAGAACCCATAGATGCTTTATCAATAGCACAAAAGCTGTGATACCGATAGCTGTTTCGCTCATATAGAGCAGAAACATGTTTATTTGGTCGCTCATCTTTCACCTCATGCCTATTTAGTTATAGAGAAGATTTTATGTACTTAGGCACAAAGTAGTATGTGCTAAGCATGTGCGGTTTAACCGGCAAAGTTCTAACCGCACTGTCTTTTCCATTCCATTTAGGCAATGAATCTAATGGAAATTCTATCTATTTTATTCTATCTATTAAACTTCAATACTTTCATATACATCCTCTGGATTTATTGCAAAACTTAACTCAGGTTGAGCAAGAATAAAAGGAAGGTTAACGTTACAATTCTATTTTTTAATTGTGTGATACTTAGTAAGCCCGGATATCAATCTCGCCATACTTTCACTTTGCCCCATCCTCCGCAGCCACCGTCACATTTTTTTCTCCCGCTTTCGCAGTAAGGGCATTTTTTATACGTTGTTTCTCCACCAGATGTTTCGCTCCATCCGCCTTGGCCCTTACACCAATCACATATTATCTTTCCGCTTCCACCACATTTCGGACAAGGTACTTCAATATATGGCATATTTTATCACCAATCCTTTTCTTTTTCTTCGATGATAGATGAAACTTTTGTGGTATCCTAAAAGAATGGATGCGCTTAAAACTTTGATTATCGAAACCATAGTCTAAATGATTTTAAAATGAGATTCTCTTGGGGTTTATATAGATCATCTCCATTAATTCATTGGGATATATGTATCTTGAAAAAAACGTATCATATTTCCAGTACGCATGCACAACCACAAAACCAATGATGTTTAACAATCCTATCACCAAAACTTCCACCATGATTTTTTTATGATCTCCTGAGGTGCTGGCATGAGTTGCTTTTGCATCGTCATGTTAATACTTTGTTCCTGGCTTACAAGCTGCATGGCACGATCTAACTTATTGCTCATATCTTGTTTTTCCTGGCTATGTAATGCAACCGCGTTCTCATGTAATACAGCCAGATCTTCCAGCTTTTTCTTTAAATATTCATTTTCGTAATGCAGTTGGGTTACGTTTGTAATTTCCTGGGATGCATTTGCACTCTCCTGGGAGTCAACTGTATCCCCCTGAGATAGGGCTGTATTTTTCTGGGATGCAAAATAAGCAATTATGACATCTCGTAGAAATGTACTTCTATCTCTGTCACCCTTCTTTTCCTCTATGCTATCGTATAATTCCTGCTCAACTCTTAAAGTAATCTGAGGCATTTTACACACCTTTATTACAAACGCCTCCCGGATATAAAAAACAGCATGCTTAATAAAACATGTCCTAAATCCTTTCACGGTTCCATCATACTAAAAACACCACTCATACTCCAAGAAGCTCGTTACCCTTTCCAGTAGCAACTATTGTCAAGAAAAAAATGCCGACCATAAGAAAAACTAATTTAATAATCATATGAATTATACTGTTTCATCTAAGATTGAAAAAGAGTTAATAAAGGTGGGAATTGTATAAACGTAAATGGCATGCCTAGCGCGCGACAGCTGCCATCCCGCCAAAAAAAGGATTTCCGGATCTAGACACAAAAAACCCGTCATCAAAAATCTGCCCAGGTTTAGAAATCTACTTAAGCTTAATAAAACAATTATTGGAAAATATGAACGAAGTAACTGGCATAAGTAAGCACACCATACCTCAAGCTGTGGGAAATGATCTTGTCTTGATAGATAGAAATTTAATGGTAAAACTGATTTCTGAAATAGAAGATAAGCTGGATGAACTGGAAACAGTAACAGATCCTGAGTTTATGAAGCAGGTTTCTTTGAGGGTCAGTGACATTGAGAGTGGAAAGATAGAAGGACTGGATGAAGAAAAGATTTTTGAACTTCTCAAATGATGACTCATGGCATGGTTATTAAAAGCACATCCGCTTATTGAGAAAGACATAAAGAAACTGAGTAAAACCGATAAAGAACATCTCAGAGGGCTGATTTTAAGAATAAAAGAAAATCCCAATAGATTCAAACCGTTAACTGGATATGCTGGATGTTTCCGGATAAGGTTCAGTGGTTTAAGACTTGTTTATGCGATCAAAGGGGAAACAATATGGCTTATCATTGTGGATAAGCGCAAAAAAGTGTATAAAGAAATGGCAAAAAGAATTAAGGGATTGTGAGGATTTTTCGCAAAATGCATATGTCGATAACAACGTGTTCTCTTATTACTTATCAATAGAAAAAAGGGAGTTTTCATAAACTAAACTCTGTTATGTTTATATATAAGTATATCATTATTACCACATATGCCCACACCCGGCAAATATGATCTACTGATTTACCTGCATTTCAACGGCCCGATAACTTTCAATGATCTTGAAAATATTCTCCGGGGAAACATCCTGTTTGAAAACCTGAATACCCAGATATTGTACAGGCATTTGCGGGAATTGATAGATAGTGATTTTGTATTGAAAATACCCCTGTCGGCTGCAAGAGGTTACGAATACTCTTTGAACCTGGAAAACGATTCACTTATCAATCACATATCATTTCTTCTCTGGTGTAGAAAAGAAGGTTTGGACTACAACAAGATACTGACTCCTGCAACAGAAGCTTTGATCTTAAATATCCTGAAATCTGATAATATATCACTTGAGGATCTTCTGCAAAGTTCAAACATATCCGCAAAAACACTCAGGAAGCATGTACGAAATCTTATCGATTCCAGATTTATTCACATAATCCGTCAAAAACCAATGGTTTTTGAGTTCCTTTTAAACGATGTAACCCTGTGGTACCTGACAATGAAAGGTCTGACATTTCCGGATATTGAACGCAAATACGAAGATCCTATCTCGAATATGGATGCCAATAGAGATATTTCAGGATCAAGGGAAATTATGGATAAGCTCATAAAACTTCACATTTACTCTTCAACAGTTACAGAAGGGAACACGGCGTCTAATGAAGATGTTGAACGCATTATAAATGACCTTCCCACCAACCTTACACCAAAGGAAATTATCGAAATTAAAAACACAAAGGATGCCCTGGATCTTATAATAGAAGTGTATAAAGATACGGACTTGAATATTGACCTTATTAAAAACACTCATCAAATATTGATGCGTGGATTGATAAAAGAAGCAGGGATGTTCTATGCTTCGCCAACAAAAAGAATCGTGGGTTCCAAATTGAAATTACCATCCACAAATAAAATGATCGAATACTTGATGAACTCCCTGATAAGTTTTTATGATCTAAACAAAAACCACATTCATCCCCTTATACTTGGTTCGATATTCCACTTCCTTTTTGTTTCGATCCATCCATTCAAAGACGGTAACGGCAGGGCGGCACGACTTATCCATTCTTTCATACTGCTAAAGAGCGGATATCCTATCTTTGCTTTTAATCCTGAAAGGAAATATGAGTATTTCAACTATCTTGAGAAAGGCAGGGAGTCGGATATAAGTGATTTTGTCAGATTTATAATAGATGAACACAGAAATATACTTCCTGGAAAGTAATAGGAACAGATTTATTAGAATAATTTGGAGAATAAATCATGATAATTGAAGAACTGATTCAACAGTTGCAAAGATATCCAAAAAACAGTCGTGTATTAGTGCAGGGTTATGAAGATGGTTATGACGAGGTCACAACTATGAAAGAAATATCTATCCAACAGAATACAAGTCACGAATGGTACAATGGAAAATATATAAATAGCGATAATCCGGCATTGGAAACCGCACTACTGATATTCAGCACTGACCGCATGAGAGAAGACAATGAATAAAATAAATGAGGGGTATGTACAATACGGATGATTATTGAGAGCCCTTCAAAACCTTGTTCAAATAATACCCGGTATACGATCCCTCGATCCTTGCCACCTTCTCAGGCGTTCCCTCTGCAATGATCCGTCCCCCGTTATCCCCGCCTTCAGGGCCAAGGTCAATTATATGGTCTGCGACTTTTATCACATCAAGATTGTGCTCGATCACCACTACGCTGTTACCAGCATCCACGAGCCGGGACAGCATATCAATGAGTTTCTGTATATCTGCGAAATGAAGCCCTGTCGTGGGCTCATCCAGTATATAAAGAGTCCTTCCCGTGCTTCGTTTACTCAGTTCCGTGGAAAGCTTGATGCGCTGCGCTTCCCCGCCTGAGAGTGTGGTTGCGGGCTGTCCCAGCCTTATATATCCGAGGCCAACATCAAACAGCGTCTCAAGCTGCCGTTTTATCCTGGGGATGTTCTCAAAGAACGCCAGGGCTTCCTCCACGGTCATATCCAGCACCTGTGCAATATTCTTTCCTTTGTATGTAATTTCAAGTGTCTCGCTGTTGAACCGTTTTCCGTGGCAGACTTCACACGGCACATACACATCCGGGAGAAAATGCATTTCTATTGTGATAATCCCATCCCCGCTGCATGCTTCGCATCGTCCTCCCTTCAGGTTGAAACTAAAGCGCCCGGGCTGGTAACCCCGCGCTTTCGCTGATGGGAGTTTTGCGAAAATATCCCTTATTGGTGTAAAAAGCCCGGTATATGTGGCAGGATTTGAGCGCGGCGTTCTTCCGATTGGCGATTGGTCGATTATTATGATCTTATCGATATTATCAAGCCCGATTATTCCCCTGTGCTTCCCGGGTTTTTCCTTTGCATGATAGAACTTTTGCGCAAGCGCCTTATAAAGAATATCATTAACAAGAGTGCTCTTTCCCGACCCTGAAACGCCTGTTACGCATGTCATGACCCCAAGAGGGATGTTTACATCTATCTGTTTCAGGTTATTCTCTCCTGCTCCGACTATTGTTATTTTGCCTTTTGGTTTTCTTCGGTGATCAGGCACTGCAATCGATTTTCGGTGGCTTAAGTAATCACCTGTGAGGCAATTTTCACAATTAATGATATCCTCAAGATTTCCTGTCATCACGACTTCACCGCCATGAACTCCGGCCCCGGGCCCCATATCCACGATAAAATCGGCGCTTCGTATCATCTCTTCATCGTGTTCTACAACGATCACCGTATTTCCAAGGTCGCGAAGCCTGGTGAGCATGTTTATAAGCCTCCCATTATCGCGCTGATGAAGGCCAATACTTGGTTCATCAAGAATATAAAGAACGCCTACAAGGCTTGAACCGATTTGTGTGGCAAGCCGGATCCTCTGGCTTTCTCCCCCGGAAAGCGTGCCTGCTGCCCGGTCAAGGGTCAGGTAATCAAGACCAACATCCATTAAGAATCCCAGGCGAGCCCTCAGTTCTTTCATGATGGGCTTTGATATGATCATCTCTTTTTCTGAAAAACTAATTCCTTCAAGGAACTCAAGAGCTTTTTTCACGGACAGGCGCGTGGTCGCAATGATCGACCTGTCAGCGATCGTGACTGCGAGACTGGATGGTTTTAATCTTTCGCCATTGCACACTGTACATGGTTTGATGCTCATATATTGCTGGATTTTCTCCCGCGCTTCCTCCGATTGGGATTCCCTGTATTTTCTGTTAAGGTGTGGAATTATCCCCTCAAAAAAACTCCTGTGTTCCCAGAGGCCGTCTCTGTCCCTGGGCACATACTTAAAAAGTATCGCTTCAAGACTTCCATGCAAAATTATTTGCTGGTGTTCAGGCTTAATCTCCGAAAACGGTGTATCCAGTGAAAAATCATAGTGTTTTGCAACAGATTGCAGCATCTGGCGATAATATCCATGTTCGTATCCCCATGGTTCTATGGCGCCATCACTGATCGATCTGGTTTTATCGGGAATTATAAGATCAGGATCAAATTCCATCGTATTCCCAAGTCCCTGACAAGTCGGACAAGCCCCGCGCGGGCTGTTGAATGAGAACATGTTGGGTTCAAGAGGCTCAAAGCTTATCCCGCATTTTATACATGCTGCATGCTCGCTGAAAAGAAACTCTTTACCATCAAGAACTTGCGCCACTGCGATGCCATTTCCCTCGCGCAGGGCCGTGGCAACGGAATCCGCAAGCCTTTCTTCTATGCCTTTTTTTACTACCAGGCGGTCTACTATGACATCGATATCGTGTTTTTGCTGTTTATTTAGCGTGATCTCTTCAGTCAGTTCAAGCATTTTGCCATCAACACGAACCCTGCTGTATCCGGATTTTGAGAGATCCTCAAATATCTGCTTATATTCTCCTTTCCTCTGCCTGGAAATAGGAGCAAGAATATGGAGCTTTGTATTTTCAGGAAGCAACATCAGCCTGCCCACGATCTGTTCTACGGTCTGTGGGGTTATCTCGCTCCCGCAATTCGGGCAGTGCTGTTTTCCTATACGGGCATAAAGAAGACGGAGGTAATCATAAATTTCCGTAACTGTTCCTACAGTTGAACGGGGATTCTTGCTTGTGGATTTTTGTTCGATGGAGATGGCCGGCGATAGACCTTCGATATATTCCACATCAGGTTTATCCATCTGTCCCAGGAACTGGCGGGCATATGCCGACAGCGATTCAACGTACCTGCGCTGGCCTTCCGCATACAGCGTATCAAAAGCAAGGGAGGATTTTCCCGAACCCGAAAGTCCTGTTATGACTATTAGTTTGTTCCTGGGCAGTTCCAGGTCTATGTTCTTGAGATTGTGGACGCGTGCGCCTTTTATTATGATTTTATCTGTTGACATAAAGATAGTTTTATATTGTTTTGAAAAGCTAAAGAATTATGGTGATGGTACTTATAGCTATCGTTTAGTTTTATAGATAAAATTTATAATATTTTAATTATGTTCAAATATTAGCATTAGTCACAGTTAAATGCATACACAATAATAAATTCGCGTTCACTGGGATTAGAATAATGTCCAGCAACCTTCTGGAGTTTCCCATCCCTCAAACTCAAAATCCACCGCCTGTCTTCTTTCTTTTTTTGTTGTAATAATACGCCACTATGCCAATCGCAATCCATGCCCCTGCAAACATAATAGCGTTGATATTCAAATAAAGAGCAAGGATAAAGCAGCACAATAATCCGAGTACTGGCGGAACAGGGTATAGTGGTATCTTGAATGTACGGTCTGCATAAGGCATTTTTTGCCTTAGCCGCATCGCACTTAGATTGATGAAAAAGAAAGTCAGCAATGTTCCGAAGTTAAAGACCGAAGCAAGCCATTCCAGATTGCCCCGGGTAGCAATAACAATCGATGCAATTACAACTCCAGTGATCAGCACTGTGAAGAAAGGAACACCATTTTTTGAAACTCTTGAAAGTGAACGCGGGATTACATGCTGTCTTGCCATTGCAAAGAGAGCCCTTGAACCGCCGAGTATGGAAGCCATAACCACGGACGCTGTTGCAAACAGCGCGGAAATAGAGATGAATTTCAGCAGGAAAAAATTATTTGTTGCTACCCTCATTGATACTTCCAGCGGTGCGCTCGATGTGCCTATGATCTTCCAGTTCAACAGCCCGACCTCAACAGCCGAAACACCGATATAAAGCAAAGTGCTTACTCCAAATGCGAGCATTATTGCCCTTGGCACTGTCTTTTCAGGGTTCTTTATTTCTTCGGAAAGCACCGTGACCGTATTGAAGCCTATGAACGCAAAGAAAATTATTGCAGCGCCTGAAAGCATTCCGGCAAAACCCCTGGGAAAAAACGGATGATAATTGGAAAAATCTCCGCGTGAAAATATGAAAAATCCTCCTACAATTATGAAAAGCACAAGTGCTATAACCTTCAGTATCACCAGTAAATTGTTTGTGCTTGAAGCTTCTTTTGTTCCTTTAAGGTTTAACAGCATGAAGAGCAAAGGCAATGCTGCCCCGACAATTATTATTACATTTTGCATGGCCGGGATTCCAATAAAATATGTAAAGTATGTTGCGAATCCTATGCTAACTGCGCTTGCTCCTACTATGTAGTCAAATGATTTGGTCCAGCCAACCAGGAATCCCCAGAATTTTCCGAACGCCTTATCTGCATAAATGTAGGAACCTCCGGCTTCTGTAATGAATGAGGACAGCTCGGCAGAACTCAATGCTGTAAGGAATGCAGTAGCTCCTGCGATCATGAATGAAAGTATGACAGCAGGTCCTGCGATCCCCGAGGCAACACCGCTCAGGACAAAGATTCCTGCGCCGATTATTGCGCCGATACTTACGTTTGTGGCCCCTAACAACCCCAGACTTCTTTTCAATTCAGGCATCTATGCTCCCGATTTTTATTAGCCATTATTTGTACCCTTATTAAAGTAATTATTTATTATACTATTTAAATCTTGTATCATGCCTGAGGTAGTTTTATTATCCTCCCGGACAATTTTTAATAACGGAGTGGAAAATATGAATGATTTGCAACATCTTTTAGAGAGACTTTCAAATGCGCATGGGGTTTCGGGGTATGAAGGAAGCGTAAGGCAGATCGTTGAAGAAGAAGTAAAACCATATGTGGATGAGATCAGAATAGACAGGATGGGAAATTTGATCGCCACAAAATATGCAGGTTCACCTGTAGTTATGCTTGCTGCCCATATGGACGAGGTAGGCCTTATGACAAAGTATGTTGACGATAAAGGTTTTGTTCATTTTACGAAAACCGGGGGATGGTTTGACCAGACGCTTCTTAACCAGAGGATGATAATGCATACGGAAAATGGAGACATCTATGGTGTTATCGGTTCAAAACCTCCACATGTCATGAAAGAAGAGGACATGAAGAAACCGGTTAAAGCTGATGAAATGTTCATTGATGTGGGCGCAACGAGCAAGGAAGATGCAGATAAAATCGGTGTGAAAGTAGGAACGCCGATAACTCCTGATATGGAGTTCAAACCCCTGGGCAACGACCGCGTTACTGGTAAGGCTTTTGATAACCGGGCAGGCTGCACAATGCTTATCGGGGCACTAAAGCAGATGAAGGATGTAAAAGCTACGGTACATGCCGTTTTTACGGTTCAGGAAGAGGTTGGGTTAAAAGGTGCCAGAACATCTGCTTTTGGATTAAACCCTGATGTTGCAATTGCTACAGATGTGACCTATACGGGCGACCATCCGGGTATTAAGAAGGAGGAGGCCTCTATCGAGATGGGAAAAGGGCCAGCAGTAACCGTAAGCGATGCTGAGGGCAGAGGGATTATAGTTCCTGAAAGAGTATTGAAATGGTTAAAAGAAGCTGCAGAATCCAATAACATCCCTTACCAGCTTGACGTTGGTATTGGCGGGACAACAGATGCGTCTGCGATATACCTGACGCGTGAAGGCATACCTTCCGGCGTTATAAGCCCGCCTTCACGTTATATTCATACGCCTGTATCTGTATTGAGTATGGAAGATCTTGAAAATTGTGTTAAGCTCGTTGCAAGAGCAGTTGAAATTGTGGATAGATTTTTTTAGACACCTGTTTTTATAGCGTCGGGATCAAGGGGTAGAGAAGCCACAATGCCTTCAGGCTGTGGTAGTTCACAATACTCCTTCTCCAGCCCTTATTATTTTATCTATTATCCCATATTCCACTGCCTTTTCTGCCGTAAGGAAAAAGTCCCGGTTCGTATCATTCTCAATGACTTCTATGGGTTGCCCTGTATGATAGACCAGGATATTGTCCAGAACTTTCTTGACCCTGTCCAGTTCTTTTGCCTGGATATCTATCTCAGTTGCCTGTCCCTGCATGCTACCAAGAGGCTGGTGTATCATCACCCGTGCGTTAGGAAATGCCATTCTACTCCCTCTTGTACCTGCTGCCAGCAAAACCGCTGCCATCGATGCAGCTTCACCAATACAAATAGTTGCAACATTGCACTTCATACACTGCATGGTATCGTAGATAGCAAGACCTGCACTGATAATACCTCCGGGGCTATTTATATAAATGCGGATGTCACCTTCGAATTCTTTGTCTTCCAGATAAAGAAGCTGCGCAATAATACTTTCAGCCATGTCCACATCGATATCACCATTGAGAAAAATTATTTGTTTATTCAACAGGTGAGAATACAGGTCCATCTGTCGAATACCATATGTTGTTTGTTCGGATACATTGAATATGTGTGAATTTGTCATTATCCGTCCCTCTTTTATATTTGAACCATATTATTTCGAACGATGAAATGTAATCTAATATTTCTCTTGATACTAAATAAATGTTTATAACGTTGAGAACTTAATATTAGCCGAATTAACGCTTTGTGTTCCAGTAATTAGTCATTGAAGCGATACAACTCAGGCAACCATATCAATCCAATAAGATTTTAAATGAACAAATAAAATATGGTTATAACTGAGGATTTAAAATGAGTCGGATAGAGAAAGATAGTCTCGGGGAAATCGAAGTCCCGGAAAATGTTTTATATGGCGCTTTTACAACACGCGCTTCAAAGAATTTCAGGATTAGCGGCATCAAATCCAATCCTGATTTTATAAAAGCACTTGCCATCATCAAGAAAGCATGTGCAAAAACCAACATCAAGCTCGACATGTTAAATGAAACCATCGGGGATGTGATAATCCAGGCAACTGATGAGATCATCGAAGGAAAATACAGTGACCAGTTCATCCTTGATGTGTTCCAGGCAGGCGCAGGCACTCCTTTTAATATGAATATGAACGAGGTTATTGCAAATGTTGCGATATTGAAACTTGGCGGTAATCCGGGAGAATACTCGAAAGTCCATCCGAATAATCATGTGAACATGGCGCAATCTTCAAATGATGTTATTCCGACCACAATAAGATTAAGCGTCCTTCTTTCACTTTTGCCCATGAAAAGGGAACTGGAAGAATTAATTACGGTATTTAATTTAAAAGCAAAGGAATACGACAATGTGATCAAAGTTGGCAGGACTCATCTTGAGGATGCCGTACCGATAAGGTATGGCCAGGTGCTTAATGGATATGCGGCATCACTTGAAAAATGCCTGGAACGACTTGGAACCTCTGAAAAGAGTATGCTTGAACTGAGTATTGGCGGCACTGCTGTCGGGACTGGTATAAATACACATCCGAATTTCAAGAACAGGGTTATTTCGGAATTGAATAATCTTACGGGTTTTGAATTCCACGCAGGCAACAGTATCATGTTATCATGGAGCATGACCGCTTTTGTGGAAGTTTCCAATGCCCTGAGAATGCTTGCTATTGAATTAAATAAGATATCAAATGATCTGCGCCTTCTTAATTCCGGACCCAAAGCCGGAATTTCAGAAATTATCCTTCCCGAAGTTGAACCCGGCTCTTCCATAATGCCTGGCAAGATCAATCCCTCAATAGCTGAAGCTGTGAACATGGTATGTTTCCAGGTCGCAGGCAACGATCATGCTGTTGCAATGGCAGCAGAGGCAGGCCAGCTTGAGCTTAATGTGATGACGCCGCTTATCGCATTTGACCTTTTATGGAGTATCGGGCTCCTGGCGAATACAATGAAGATGTTCCGTGAAGACTGCGTATCGGGAATAATAGTGGATGAGAAAAGATGCAATGAACTCATTGAAGATAGTCATGCGCTTGCGACAGTATTGAATCCATATATCGGTTATGATAAAGTTGCTCAATTGGTTAAAACAGCGCTTTTGGAAAATAAATCTTTTAAACAGGTGCTTATTGAGAAGGATATTATCCCACGGAAATATCTGGACGAGATCCTTGATGCTATGAAGATGACAGAACCCCGGATAGTGGATAAAAGGATCATAAATGAGATTAGATCATATGGGAAAAAGAATGTATGATTTGAAGAATTTAATAGATTATAATTATTGTTGATTTCAAATAACTATAAATATTTAGAGTTATAATATTATTTTAAGGAGGCTAGACTAATGGATATATTCGACGTATTATCCGCCGTTTCAAAGAGAAGGATTAACTTAATGAAACGCGGCATAACAAAACATGAAGCCCTCATTAAAGCCGAGAGAGTTGTATCTAAAGAATATCATATATCATTAACTGACATACAGAAACTTGTCGGGGATAAAATCAAACCTGGAAGTTTATAGATTATATATCCCAACTTTTTGGGTACAAGATATAATTGATCGTTTTTTCTGTTCCTTTTGTTTTGAGTTTTAATACCTGATCAGGAATTAAAGTTAATAATGAAAAGATATATCAACTCTTAAATTATATTTGAATCCAGGAGTCAGGATACATGGAACAGGATTTAGCAAGAATAGGCGTTTCTCTTCCCGAGAATTTACTTGAGAGATTTGATGAGATAATCACTAAAAGAGGTTATTCTTCAAGATCAGAAGGAATAAGGGATGCTATCAGGGGTTACATTCGTTATTATGCCTGGATGAGCGAAGTAGAAGGCGAAAGGGTGGGAACTATCTCGCTTGTGTACGACCATAACCAGCGCGGTCTTGTTAATTCCTTGCTTGACATAGAGCATGAATTCACAGGTATAATCCGCTCCTCGATCCACATACATATAAATCATGATATGTGCATGGAAGTATTGATGGTACGGGGAGAAGGAAAGGACGTTAAAGCCGTTACTGAAAAGATAATGACACTTCGCGGCGTTAAGCATGTCAAGTTGACAACCATTATTCCAGATGAAGATATCTAAAGCTATGCGCGAATTTATTTTGTATTCAAGAACCGGACGAACAGACTCAAGATTTCCCAACCTGAGAGAAGCCGGAAGACTTGATGTTGTTTACCAGTCCATATTGATGTCACTTTTCCGCTCACATGGGATTAGAAGAGATGTTACATTCCATGCATTACTGGGAGGACCTCCGAATCCGCCGCTTGAACTCATGGTTGAAGGAGAAACACTCAGGGATGCCAGGACTGATGAAAAAACATGGGAAGATATAATGCGAAGAGTCCTTTCGGGCAGGGAACATCCGGGGATAACAGTTCGGAAAAACAGTCTTCAGCACCTTGTTAAAGAGAAACAGAACATATTTGTGCTTGAAGAATCCGGAGAGAGCATAAATACCATTGATCTCGGAAACGATCCTGTTTTTGTCCTGGGCGACCAGGTAGGATTGCCCAGGAAAGATGAAGAATTCGTGCTGCGGTATGGTAAAAAAGTATCGATCGGGGAAAAAGCGTATCTTGCTTGTGCATGCATTTGCATTATCAACTATATTCTTGACAGGAGAGAATCTTTTTAAGAGTATTTAATATCGGATACCTTTAAATGTAATAGCATTCAATATTTAATTGTTGGCAATTGATGTTCAGGGAGGTGACATAAATGGCTAAGCAATTTGAATGTAAGTCAGCGGGGATGGACTGCCCTTTCATGCTTCGTACAGAAAGTGATGACGAGCTTGTATCGTTCAGTCAGCAACATGCCAAGAAAACGCATAAAAAAGATGTTTCAAGGCAAGATATCCTCAAATTGGCAAAAAGTGTATAGGCAAAATCTGCCTTCTCACTTTTTTATTTGGAGTATATGTGAACCAGGAAAAAGAATCAAATACTATTAGCCGCAGAAGGTTTTTAATACTGTTGGGAATTCTTTTCGGAGCAATAATAGCAGGTCTTGGCTTTCTAAAAAAAATCGGGATAAAAACAATAAATAGATTCAGGATACGAAGCATCGAACAGAACCCTGCCTTTGACCCTGCTACCTGGAAACTCACAATAGAGGGGCTTGTAAATACTCCGCTCAACATAAGTTATGATGAACTTCTCAGGCTTGAAAGCGAGGAACAGATTTCTGATTTTCATTGCGTTGAAGGCTGGTCTGTGGAAAATGTGAAATGGAAAGGAGTGCGATTAAAAGTGCTATTTGATAAAGCCGGACTTAAATCCGAAGCTGCTTTTGCTACATTCCATTCCGCAAGCGGCTTATACAGTGACAGCCTCTCCGTAACAGAAAGTCTTGAACCTGAGGTCATGCTTGCTTATTTGATGAATGATGAGCCATTGCCCCAAGAACAGGGTTTGCCATTGCGTCTTGTGATGCCAAGGATGTTCGGATATAAGAATGTGAAATGGGTGAACAGGATCACACTTACAGGAATACAGGAGACGGGTTACTGGGAAAGATTTGGTTACAGGATCGATGGAGTGTCTTATCCTTGAAAATATTGCGATTCGATATTTCTTCAAGATTATTGCACTGGTCTCATGCACTGGTTTTTTTCTGGCTCCTGATAACAGGTATTGGTTTATTTTTCACCCCAAAATCCCTTCTTGGCGACCCTTTTACAAAAATGGTTCACCTGTATGCATCCCTTCCTTTTATTTTATTGCCTCTTATAATATATCTTCGCGGAAGTATATCCACACGAAATGATATTAAAGAACTCATGGAATGGAGGAGGGATGATCTGCACTGGTTTATCGAATTATTTAAAATGAATAAAACCGATGTTCCAGGAAAGTTCAATGCGGGGCAGAAAGCGAATTTCCTGTTCGTCCTGCTTCTTATTATCGGCTTTTCTTTGACGGGTTTCCTGGTCTGGATGAAATCAATGTTCAGTCGTAGTTTCGTTGAATTGAATTTTATTATTCATGATTCCCTTGCGATATTGTCCATATTGCTTATCGCAGGACACATCACTCTGGCTCTGTATTACAGTGAATCATTGAAATGCATTATTTACGGAAAAGTTGATGCCGCATGGGCAAAGGAGCATTATCCGAACTGGTTCTTGAAAGAGAGACGGGGCTGAATATTTTCTTGATCTCCAGTAAACCTATAATGAATAACATCACCAGGGCAATAAGAATCAGCTGGATAAAGTTGATCACAACAAGATTAAATCTGTCATTTAAGAACGGGATATAAATCCCAAGAATCAGAAAGCTGACTGCTGCTATTGCCCAGATGTTAATAACCTTATTAGCGAATATTCCAAGAGAGAAAACGGATTCTTTATCCGAACGAGAGATATAAGCAAGAAAAATATGACCAAAAATCCATGCTGAAAAAGCATAGGTCTGTGTCTCCCTGAGATTTAAATTCTGGCTTTGTGCATAAAAATACACAGAAATAACTGCCACAAAAAGCACTATTCCCTTGGTCAAAAAGTCTTTAATTACCTGATTATTGAATATGTTTTCTCTGGGGTTTCGAGGCGGCCTGGAATAAATATTTTTTTCCTTCGCCTCCGCAACAAAACCTGCAGATGCTGCCAGATCCATGAATAATTCCAGGAGGATTATCTGGATAGGGGCAAAAGGCATTGGTGTTCCCAAAAGAACAGGCACAAGGAAAATCAATACTAAAGCAACCTTCACCGAAAGATAATATTTGATACCTTTTTGAAGATTATCAAAAAACTTCCTGCCTTCAAAAATACCCTGGGCAATGGTATTATAGTTGTCATCTGCTAAAACAACTTCAGCTGCTTCCCTGGCCACATCTGTTCCCCTGATCCCCATTGCGATGCCGATATCAGCACCTTTTAAAGCCAATGCATCGTTAATCCCATCACCTGTTACAGCTACTACTTCACCGTTCTTTTGCAGGGCTTTTACGATCCTGTATTTATGTTCAGGCTTTGCCCTGGCAAAAACAGAGAACTCTTTCACAGTATTCTGTAATTCATCGTCAGTTATCTTATCCAGCTCCAGGCCTGTCAATACTTTACTGGTGGTTGAGATACCAACTTCCCTTGCAATGAAAACTGCCGTTTGTGGATGGTCTCCTGTTACCATAATTGTCCTGATGCCAGCCATCATTGACAAAGCGATGGTTTCTTTGACTCCATCTCTGGGCGGGTCTTCAAAGCTTATAAGCCCCGCAAAATTCATTTGCTTTTCGATTTCATTAAAATCAAGGCTCTTTTCCCCGGGTTCTAATTTTTTATAAGCGATAGCAATTACACGTCTCCCATTTTCAACTTCATTACTTAATGCAGCTTTTATATTTTTGCTTATGTTAAAGCAAACTCCAAAAATCTCCTCAGGCGCGCCGCTTAAGATCAATTCATGGCCTGCATTTTCTCTTATAACTGCTTTTGTTTTTCTGCCGTCTCCAAAATTTCTCTGTCTGACAACTTTTAGTTTTAGTGGCGCCCCATCTATTTTCAATTCCCTGGCTTTATTTTTAATCTCATAATCAAGAGGAGATAAAGAATATTCAGTCAGTGAAATCAGGGCAATTTCCAGGATTTCTTTTTCTTTATCTGCAGGATAAAACCCGGCGATTTTCATTTTATTTTCCGTTATAGTGCCTGTTTTATCAGTAACAATCACAGTTGCATTGCCTAACGTTTCAGCAGCTTTGATTCTCTTAACTAAAAAATTATTTTTAGAAAGGGTATAAGCTCCGAGCCCCAGAACCATCGTAATTATAATCGGAAGCTCTTCAGGAATAGTGGCAAAAGAAAGGGAAAGACCTGTCAGGATCATAGTTTTTAAATCCTGTCCTCTTATGATTCCTATAAGCGGAATAATAATTGAAAAGAATAAAGCCACGAAGACCAATTTACCCGTAAGTGATTTCATCGCCAGTTGCAGCTGGGTTTTTGGTGGTTTGATTATTTTGGAAGCAGTTGCGATTTTACCAAGCCTTGTATTCTTACCAGTTGCAAAAACAACAGCCGATCCTTCGCCGGAAAGCACTATTGTACCTGCAAAAATCTCATCGCCAATCTCTTTGTCCTGGGGAAACGATTCGCCGGTTAAGGCAGATTCATCGAATTTCATGCCTATTGATGTATTAGCTTTTGCATCGGCAGCGACTTTAGTTCCTGAAGTAAGAATTAATATATCGTCCGGAACAACATTTTCCGAGTCGATTTCCGTTACTTTTCCGTCCCTTAACACCCTCGTTTTGGGCGCAGCAATTTTTTCTAAAGAAGCAATTGCTTTTTTTGCCCTGAACTCATTATAGACTTCTACAAAAACCAACAAAATGATCACTATAAAGATAGTAATAGCATCTTCGAGTTTTCCCCATATGCTGTAGAAAAAGCCAACGACCAATAAAAGAAGGATCATAGGCTCAGTTACTTCATGCCTGGCAATGCCAAAGAAACTGATTTCGGTTGCTTTGAAAATCCGGTTAGGACCTGACTTTAAAAGTTTTTTGTGAGCTTCGCTGGAACTGAGCCCATTGTTATTTTTCAAATCCATTATCCCTAATACATCCCGTTTGGTTAAAATATTTTCTTTTACTTCAAATTTACCAGGTAATTTACAAAATTTTGATTAAATAAAGCGCCTGGTCTTTTGCTCCTGATATAATTAACGATCTCTTCTCCACTCATCCCTTTCATCCATAAAATTACACCGTTTAGCAAACTTGCCCGATTGATCCCTTGTTCGCAGTGAACCAGGACTTTCATCTTCTTTTTATAGGCCAGATCATATCCAAAAGATGCAATTAGCTTTAAAATGTCTATATCCGGCAACCCGGCATCTTCTATTGTCCATTTTAGATAGATTTTAAAATCGCTTATTAGAGACAGAGAAGATTCATTGGATTTCTAATCGGTTTCGCCTTTTAGAAGTGAATTGATTACATCCTGAGTCCTCAGCTCTCCTATGGCAACACGCTTTATCATAGGATATATGTACTTGCAGTCATCGATGTTAATCAAGACATCCGAGCCTACCTCTTTTATGACCTTAGTTATTATCCGTGTGCACCTATCACATATTTTATTGTTTGATGTTGATTTACCACATATCTCGCAATTCATATTTTTCCCCATATAAACATTAGAATTTGTCGGATAAATAGGTATCGGAGTTTTTTTACTCTGTTGAATATGGATTTTATTTATTGAAAACAGATGTTTTTATATACTATTCTGGACAATCCATATTTGGAGATAATTATGATTCGGGGAAAAATAACTTGTATATTAATTATAATCCTTTCATTATTAATCGTATCTGGTTGTGTGAGTCAAAAACCAGCAGGCACTCCAACAGCTATACCAACGGCTACACCAACGGTTACACCCATAGAAACAGCAACAGTGATTCCAACCCAAACTCAGCAGCCGGGTACAAGAACAGTGTCGGCTCCTGCGACAATAACAATAACATCCATTCCAGCCAGACCGGTTGAAAATTCAAATTATACTATTAAATGGCAGGTATCAGGAGGAACAGCAGGAGATGTCAGTAAAACAGAACTTCTCTGGGGCTTCAAGAAAGGAAATGCGACTGTTACTGATTATTCCCAGAGTACACCATCTATGACCGGGAAGACTCCCATGGAATTCAGCCAGACATTGAAGGCGGGTCCGAGCAGTACTATTTATTTCAGGGCTCATGCCATAGTTGATGGAATAGAGATATTTTCGGATGAAAAACAGATGACTATATACCCGGAACATGAAACAGGATATTGAATATAGAGGTTTAATATGGATAAAAAAGCAGCCGTCAAGCTATGCATCTGTAGGGCATGTCCCACTTATATCGAATGCAAAGAAGAAATAGCATTTTGTCTTTCAACAACAGGAAAAAGCAAATGTATTATAGTGGAAAAAGGATGTTTGTGCCCGGGTTGTCCTGTTCATGAAAAAATGGGATTTAAACATGTTTTCTATTGCATCCGCGGAAATGAAAAAGATCAGCTTGCAAAAAAGTAAAATCTGGAAAATAAGCAAAAACTCAATTTAGTTTCTTTCTTCTAAACAGCAGCGCAGCAAACATCATAGAAATTGAAAGAATTGATTCAAAAGCCGGTGTTCTTGGCGTATATGTTGCTGTCGGGCTGCCGGTAACAACTATATTGAGTTTGAATAGGACAGACGGCGCCTGGCAGGGCGGAGTGGTTTTACGGCAGATCGGGTCGCCAGCTGCTGTCAGCGTGGCACTGCCCGGCTTATTTGCCCTGTAGATTCCCTGAGCACCCTTCACAACCAGCACATTCACGACCCGGCTTACAATGGTCTGGTCGTCTATTGTGATATTCCAGTCATAGGATTCTCCCAGCTTGAGCAGGAAGGTTTCGTTGACCTGGAGTGCGGTGGTCTTGCCATTATCATCAAGGGTGATTATTTTGCCTTCCGGCGTTGTTTCTGCCCCGTCTGTCATCTGAGTGAGAACCGGATTGGCAGCGACAAAAAGCAGATACACGGAAATTAAAGCTAAAGCTGCAAACAATCTCATAATAAACGATCCTGATAACATTTTAACCGCCGCCTACTGACTTAAAGGTTTCTAAAGTTCCTACTATTATTCGCAGATCGATGTCCCTATCAGCGCAGGAATGAACACATGGTACAATTTTTTATATTTTTGACATTTTCTTTTGTAGATATTCTCCTATCTGTTGAAATTCTTCTTTGAATTTTTGATAGTCGTAATCCTGGGCATGTATAATGGAGCTCCATCTGGCAGTATAACTTGCAAGGAATACTGTTTCAGCAAATTCTTTTTCAGTAGCGCCATTCATCTGAGCCGCACCCTTGTGGAAATGTATACAGTATGGACACTTTATATTGGCAGCCACAGCCAATCCCATAAGCTCCCTGTATTTGGCCGGAATTTCTGTTTCTTCAAAGTTATACTTTTTAAAAAGAGGCCATTCTTGAATAAGAACATTTTCAGGTAATGCTTTCATGAACCCAGGGACCATTCCCAGAGTTTCCTCTATTTCTCTTAATATTTCTTCATATTCTGCCATAACTTTCCTCCTCACTCTTTTAGTTAATTCCCTAAAGATACATTGCTGTATCATAAAATTATTGAACCTCTTTGTATTTATAGGCTGGGTTGACGGTTGAAAGTGGCCTTCGGGCTTTATATTTGTCTTATAGCCTGTCCGAAAAGTCCAGCCTCTATGAACGTTATCCAAAGATAAACTAAGTGTAACATTGTCAGATATATATTCGTATAAGCCACCGCAAAAAGGATTTAATAAGTTAAACTTAATCTTAATATCAAGCTAATAAGAGGCAATAATGTCAGATATCACTTTTCAAATAATAGTCATTATTTTACTTACCATTGCTAACGGTATTTTTTCCATGTCTGAGATTGCCATTATTTCGGCACGCAAGGCACGGCTTCAACAATGGATCAATGAAGGTAACGCAAAGGCACAGGCTGCGCTGGAGCTTGCAGATTCACCCAATCGTTTACTATCCACTGTTCAAATCGGGATCACACTTATAGGCATACTGGCTGGCGTATTAGGCGGAGCAACCATAGCAGAGGAACTGTCGGCACGCCTGATCT
The DNA here is from genome assembly GCA_902384525.1 of uncultured archaeon. Taxonomy (GTDB): domain Archaea; phylum Halobacteriota; class Methanosarcinia; order Methanosarcinales; family Methanoperedenaceae; genus Methanoperedens. The sequence continues at coordinate 778 of CABMCA010000003.1, read as the reverse complement.
TTATACCATTACTTGCGCCCTACAGCGAAGCCATTGCCCTGGGTATTGTGGTTCTTGGAATTACATATCTTACTCTGGTTATTGGTGAACTTGTGCCCAAAAGAATTGCATTACATAACCCGGAACGAATAGCCTGTATGATGGCCGCTCCTATGCGCATGTTATCCAGGATAGCCTCCCCTGCGGTTCATCTGTTGAGCATTTCGACAGATACAGTACTCAGGATACTGGGTATACGACCTGTTGCCGAGCCGCCGGTAACAGAGGAAGAGATTAACATCCTGATCGAGCAGGGCATGAAAGCCGGAACGTTTGAAAAAGCAGAACGGGATATGGTAGAGCATGTATTTCGCCTGGGCGACCTGCGTGCCGGTGCATTGATGACGCCGCGTACTGAGATAGTCTGGCTCGACATCGATGACCCTCCCGAAGAAACACGACGCAGGATAGCCGATAGCGGTCACTCCCGTTTTCCGGTAGGTCAGGGTAGTCTTGATAATATTCTTGGCATAGTGCAAATTAAGGACATGTTGGGCCGTAACATGGAAGGTAAGTCTCCCGATCTGAAGGCATCCCTGCGGCGCCCGTTGTTTGTGCCCGAAAGTACACATGCGATGAAAGTTCTGGAATTATTAAAGCAATCTGGCATACGTATCTCTCTCGTAGTCGATGAATACGGCAGTGTTCAGGGATTGGTAACACAGAAAGACATACTGGTAGAAATCGTCGGTGATATACCATCAGAAGAGGAACTGGAGCAGCCACTGGCTGTGAAGCG
>CABMCA010000002.1 GCA_902384525.1 uncultured archaeon | reverse complement strand
CAGGTCAAATTCCATGTCTGCGAATGCGATTACTGTGCTGCCTGTTATGCTGCCGTTTGTTGCTGTAACCGTTACGAACTGAGATATATTTGAAGTCACTGACAGGATAGCTATTCCATTGCTGAATGTTACGTTTGGCTGATATATTACAGCACTTGCATTCTTGCTTGCATTAACAGTTATATTCGCCATTCCATTAAAGTTCGTATCTGTTACATTATTAACATTTAGAGCTTTTACGGTTATGGTTATGGTGCTTCCGTTCAGTGCAGCAGTTTTACCGGGTGTTAGCTCGAAGGATGTTACATTTGGTTGCGACGGATGTGGTGATACTGTAACATTCGCACTTCCCGTGATGGTATCATTTGTTGCTGTCACCATTGCAGTCCCTTCCGCAGCTGCAGTGAATGTGGTGGTCGCCATTCCACTTTCATTTGTTATTGCATCTGCCGGAGCTACATCCCCGACAGTCGTATTGCCGCTTGACCAGGTTATGCTGATATTGGCCTTTGGAATACCGTCTTCCATTGCCGTCGCAGTGAACATCTGAGTTCCATTGACAGCCAATGATGCTGTTGCTGGTGAAACTGTGATTGTTGTCAGTGCTGGAACTCCTGTCTTTATCTGTCCCCGAATCTCGCCTCCGGGGTTCTGAACAGTATGCACATTAGCATATGTATTACCAGCCGTCATATTATCTATCAGAGCACTAAGAGGCATTCCTTCAAGTGGACCTGTCAGATTTTCTGCCGTGATATTGCCCTGCGCAAGTACGCCGTCAAAGCTGTCTGTTTTTGTTGGTCCAGGATAAAGTAATGCCACTATCGGGCCATTCTGACCTGCTGGTGCCAGATGGATGTGTGATACTGTGGCATTCGTTATGTTGGATACTACTAGAGTGAAGTGCACAGTGTCATTGTTGAAGATAAATGTGGCCTGGCCCTGGGCCTGTGTGACAACTGGTGGTACTTCCTCATTGCCTGAGAGGTTAGCGATGAACGTTTGAGTTGGGACAGATACTGGATTAACAACCCAGGTCCATATTTGCATTGCACTTCCATTGGCATTTTGAGCAACAGCAGTCACGTTCCATATTCCCTGGGCTGCGCTGGAATTGGAATATGACGATGCGGTTACATTTGTTTCATTGGTTACTTCTGTCTCATTGATCTGCCAGGATACGTTCATGGTCTGATTAACCGTAATGCTAAATGTTCTGGTGGGACCTCCAACAACATCAACTACTGTTGGCATCGTAGGAGAAAAACCTGTTATCATAGTTAGATTTCCTGGCCCTGTTGACCCAAGAGCTTTTACAGCATCATTTGCCTCAGTCGAGGATTCATTGAGCATATTGTTTACTTTCACGGGATTATGCACACCCCAGCTTCCTTCTGATGACACCATCTGCAGTTTCCAGTATGCATCAGCGATCATATTGCGGCTCTGGTTTTTCTCACCTGTAAAGGCATTAATTGTTCCCAATGCATCCATTACCGTCGTATTTGTGTCATTCCATTTTGCCTTGGTGTCTGCCTGTATTTTCTCGATTGTGGCACTTAAATTACCAGGTTGGGTTCCGGTTGTGTGGCATCCTGCGCAAGTCGTGTTGCTCTGCAATAAAGAAACGTTCACCTTGAAGGAATGACCTTTCACCTTCTGGCTGTCAGGCAGCACCATCTCGGTCATATTCGTCGGGTCGGTTACCTTTGTTGCCATGTGACAGGAAATACATTCGAAATTCAGGTTTGTCTGCTTCCATGAGCCGGCAAATATATCCTTTGCCGGCCAGCCGTGCGGTCGTATTGGCGTGGTATCATTTGTATTGTTCCAGCCGGGTCCTGCCCTGTAAATTCTGGGATTATCATTCGAATGACAGTTGCCACATAGCTCTGTTGTGTTTGCCATTATGGAATAGTTGGCTTTGTATCTGGTTATGGCATTAGTTGCGTTATATACCGGGATCGCATCTTTATTATACCATGCATAGGCCTTTCCGGTCTTTTTAAGCCAGTCGCCCATGTCATGGATGTTATGGCAAACCGCACATGTAATACCATTAAAATCATCAGCAGATACTATTGCTCTTTCATTTAACGGGTTCCAGTTGGACGGTGAGTGGCATTTGCTGCAAGAGCTTTCTCTTTCCCTCGGGGCACCGGTGCTGTTGTTGTAAAAACCACCATTCACTTTGTCATTGTGTAAGCTGTTCCTCCATTCATTTACCTCAGGGACCAATGAAAAAATACTATGGTTCAAATTCTGATCACTTGTTACATGACACTCTGTGCCGCGCGAACAGGTCTTTGACGGGAAGTTCGTTTCATCCTTTACATTAAAGGAGTGATTCTTCTGGGTACCTGACATGTGGCAGTCGGTGCATGTAGCAGGCTGAAGTCCCAACCCTGGATAATTTAACCTCGCATGTGTCAGGTTCACTTCAGCTATATGAGACAATCCATGTTCGTAGTGGCAATTGGAGCAGAGTACTTCTGATATCGGACCTGTCACATTTATTGGTCCAGAATAGTTTTCATCAATTATGTCGGTAGGTATCAGTGCTGGCGTATTGAGAGTATCATAGACATCCTTTTCTGTAGTCAGAGTGCCTGTTGGGCCACCTGTAAGAAGAAGCCTGCTGGCAGTTGAATTAAAGAAGCTGTTCTTTGCATCCTTCACATCAGCATATGAGGTTTGATTGAAACCTCCTGATGAGAATAGCTCCCTATACTTGTTATCACTTGTATTATGGGGATTGTGGCAATTTGCGCACACTACATTTACAGCTGTATCGCTTGTTACAGTCCTATTCCTGGCATAATCGAACGGAGAATGGCATTTGAGGCATGATGTAGGTGCCTGAAGCGGCGGTGAATGAGCGCTTGATAAGAATAGACCCTGTCTCGTTGAACCGTTATGGCACTCCAGGCATAGCTGTTCTGATACATTTGCTTTTACCTGATGTCCGTTGCCTGCGGGGCCGTGACATCTCTCACATGCAATACCAGGCTCACTCCATGTCCCCACTATACCCGGAAGGCCGCTCTGGTTACCACCGCTTGCATTATATCCTGTAGTATGGCAACGCCCGCATGTGTATTGGCTGGGGCCATAATCTGTAAATGTCCCGTTTTCACCAAGGAAATCCTTGAACAAATATCCGGATTCGTTAAGGTATCTCATTTCATCTTTTCCAACTATCACGTAGGGCATATTCGCCCATGTTAAATTCGGTGGAGTTGGAAGGCCCATATCCTGGGCAGTGCTGTTATCTGTCAGCATTACACGGTGCATTGTGCTACGCCAGTTATCATACTTGATCCTGTGGCAGTTTTCGCAGGTTGTTGATTTCAGATATGTTGGAACCCCAGAGATAAAAGTGAAATCACCGGCATTGACATCCACATGACAATTAGAACAGGCTGGCGGTGCAAGCCTTGCTGAAGCCAGCGTGGTATCATTGTACCTGTGCGTACTGTTATAAAAAGAACCATTAGATGTTAGCAGTAGAAAAACAGTTGTTAAATTTGTATGGCAGTTAGTACAGCTGGCAGCTGATGTTATCGGTTCTGTCAGGCCATCAAATTTGTGATTATCTTCAAAGAAAATACCATTTGCGGTCAATGGTGATGGGATTCCACTATGGCAAAAACCACAATTACTCCCGACCACCGATGCATAAACACTGTGCGCGCTTCCGGTTCCTGCCAGCGCCAGCAGTAATATCCCTATTCCGATTAAAATACCTATCTTCCCCATGATCATTTCCTCCCTATCGATTTATAGTAATTATGTCATGCTGGCATTGAATTAATTATCATGAAAATTGAGTCGTGAAGTACTACAAATTCCCCTGAACCAACACAAACTCCAACTCTTAACTATAATAAATCTTTCCTTACTAATATGTTTTGCGGTCACTTATTTTATATTTTATGAGGGGTTTATAAGCTATTCCCTTAATTCAATTCATATCCCCCTTCCCCCGCATTGCCGAAACAATGATCGCAGGCACGGTGATGATCGCAGAAAGAATGAATGCACCCGTTATGCCGCTCGTAAAAGCAACCTGTACAGCTATCGGCATACTTCCTCCACCCACAACGAACATATTCATCATCTGTTCCATGGAGATCGTTCCCATGATAAGGGGAAAAGACAATCCCATGCTCAGGACCATGCCAGCGCTATTGAAAAATGCCCTCATGGATGAAGCCACACCGCGCCTTTCGGGGGATACGCAGGCCATGATGGCGCTGGTATTGGGGGGCTGGAAAAGCCCGGAACCGAAACTGTTTATGAACATCCAGACAGCTAGGATCCAGTATGGAGTGTCATAATGCATAGTCGCAAGACCCAGGAGACCGACCAGGGATATGACCAGTCCGATCGTGCTTATCATCCTTGAACCATATTTATCAGAGAGCACACCGCCTATAGGGCCTGTTATCGCAAGACCGATCGCAAGAGGAATAGTCATTATACTTGCAGTTAGCGGATCTAAGCCTCTTGGTCCCTGGAAGAAAAGGATGAGGAGGATCATTACCGCTCCCCTGGCTATTGAATTCAAGAGGTTGCTAAGTTGCCCGTAGGAGAATATCTTAATTTTGAAAAGATCAAGATCCATTAGCGGATGGGCTGTTTGTTTTTCCACGCGCAGGAACGCTGCAAAACTGGTGATCGCAATAACAAGGCACAGGAGCATTGGAAGTGATACCAGGCCAACAATAAATCCTGCTGTAAGATATATCATAGAAGTAAGGAACGCGATAGTGAATAAGATCATTCCCTTATAGTCGAATGTTTCCCCTTTCGGAAGTTGTGCAACCTCTTTTAATTTATAATGCGCCCAAACCGTGGTAATGATACCAATAGGGACATTCATAAAGAAATTAAGCCTCCAGTCGATCATTGTGAGGTAACCTCCAAGGATCGGGCCAACTACGAACGCCGCAGCCATGATCATACTCAGAATACCCATTGCTTTTCCAAGTTCATTACGTTTGAAAGCATCAGTTACTATTATTGTGCCATTTGCCACAAGCATTGATCCGCCAACAGCCTGCAGCACCCGAAAAGCGATAAGCTGGTTGATGTTTGCAGCAAGACCGCAAAATAGGGAGCCAATTGTGAAAACTGCAAGGCCGTAAACATACAGCTTTTTGCGCCCATGGATATCTGCAAGCCTGCCCCATGCTGGCGCAAGTATTGTGAGAAGAAGCGTATAACTTATCAGTACCCACATTATCCCGAAGAGGTCAGTATTCAGTTTCACCATCATCGTGGGGAGGGCGATTATCAGGGTGCTGGCATTGAGGATACCCACAAGCATTCCCAGGGATGTCACAGAAAGGGCTGTCCATTTGTAGCTATCCTGTACGTTTTTATCAAGGTTGGATTTCATAGCGATATCTCATAAAAATGAAACTATGATTAGATAATTCTCATAAACTTAAGATTATGTGCGAAAATTTCGCAGTGCAATAGATAAAATTGTTTTATAATGAGCAATAGTAGCAGGTGCTAAATCACAAAGTTCTAGTTATTTTTTCATCACTTTCCTCATCATCTTGATCGAACACAATTCCCCGCACATGCTGCATGTATCCACATTCTTGCTTCTAGCATGTATCGCTTTTGCCTTATCCGGGTCTATTGCATTCCTGAACTGCCCGTTCCAGTCAAGATTGCGCCGCGAAAGCGCCATCTTGCGGTCATGGGCGCGCGCCCGTTCCCTGACCCCTTCTTTTGTAAGATCGGCAGCATGCGCCGCAATTCTTGTGACGATGGTTCCTTCTTTAATATCCTCGACACCGGGGAGAGCCAGATGTTCGGCAGGCGTGGTCATGCATAGATAATCCGCGCCGTGCATTCCTGCAACCGTCCCGCCAATGGCGGCAGTAATGTGATCATATCCAGGCGCGATATCAGTGACAAGAGGACCAAGAAGATAAATTGGCGCATTCCCGGTAAGGTGCTTCATTGCTGTAACTGAAAGTCCGATCTCATCAACAGGAACATGACCAGGACCTTCAACAATAGTCTGTACACCCGCTGCCCGTGATCTTTTTACAAGTTCACCAAGGATTATGAATTCCTCGAATTTTGCCCTGTCCGATGCATCGTTTATACAGCCGGGGCGCATGCCATCGCCAAGGCTTATGGTCAATTCATATTCCCTGGCAATTTCAAGTAAATAATCATATTCAGAATAAAAAGGGTTCTCCTTGTTATTATGTTCCATCCAGGATATCGTAAAAGCGCCCCCGCGGCTCACGACATCAAGTATCCGGTCGCTGTTTTTCAGGCGCTCAAATGAGGATAATGTCACACCTGCATGGATCGTGACAAAATCAATTCCATCTTGCGCATGTTTCCTTACCGCATTGAACATGTCATCAGAAGTCATATTCTCAATACTTTCGCCCGCAGCCTGGTATATAGGGACCGAACCTACAGGAACGCTCACTGAATCCATAATACGCCTGCGTATAAGATCAAGGTCTCCGCCCGTAGATAAGTCCATTATGGTATCTGCACCGTATTTTTCTGCTGTCAAAGACTTTTCAACTTCAGCTTCGATATCAACATTATCCCTGGATGTACCCACATTAGCGTTGATCTTTGTACGCATCATTTTACCTATGCCAATCGGATGTGATCGGCTCTTCAAATTCCGGGGGATGACAATTAACCCCCGGGCAAGGAGTTTTCTTACAGTCCCGGCATCGACTCCTTCTTTTGCAGCTACGTTTTTTATCTCTTTTGTTACTATCCCGGAGTGTGCCATTTCCATTAAAGTTGTCATTTCTTCCTCGAACCGAACATTTTGCGATAAATACTTGTTTCACGTTTTCCCTTTTTTCGTTCTATTTGCTCTTTGATCTCTTCATGTTGTTGGGGTAGTTCAGGTTTTTTTGGTTCTGTTTTTGTTTCGATAATTGTTTTAGCCTTATTAATAATAGCCCTGGGAGATTCGATAATATTCCTTGCATTGTCAATCATCTTCCGGGAATCAATAATTGTCTTTGAATTACCAATAATCTGAGGGTCATTAACGGGTCTTGAAATATCCGTTATTTTTGATTCAATAATTGATTTCGATCTATCGTCAATTCCTGTCGATACAACTCTTGTCCCCGGAGTCTGGTCAAGGGGATCTTTGACGACTGGAACACTTGCTCCACCATGTTTGCTTTTTCGTGTCCTGATATCCACAAGAATGGGGCGCTCAATATAGGTGCTTACTATCATTGCTACACCAGGTGAAAGGCTTTTGATATCGTCTTCAACATCCGAACCTATACCTTCAAGCCCTTTGCTGATAGCCTTCAGGTCATTTGGATTTGTCACTTTCATTATGATCTGGGTATTGCATTGCGAAAGTATGTTCTTATCAACACGCGCCGGACGCTGCGAAACAACCATGAGCCCAAGCCCGAATTTCCGCCCTTCGGAAGCGATCGTTCGAAGAATATCGGTGCTGACAGTTCTTTCAAATCCTTTTTCAGGACAGAAATTATGCGCTTCTTCAATCACAAGCATGCACGGGGGAACGGTATTGAGTTTTCTTGCATCGAAAATATCAGCGCACAATTTCGCCACGATCATGGCCTGGAGGTCTGGATTAACGCCCTTCATATCGATTATCGAAGCCCGCTTATCCTGCACAAGCTCGTTGATGGTAGTTGCCTTATCCGCAAGAATCCCGGTTTCCCGAAGCGTTTCAAGCTTATTGATCACATTCCATTTGGCTTTGCTCTTATTCTGTCCTACTTCAAATATTATATCATCAATAGTATAATTCTGTTTTTCAACTTTTAGTTTTGAGACCGCCTCGAACAAAATTCCTGTTTCGTTCTGTGATCGTTCATCCGAGAAAAACTGCGATAATTCCTTTATGCTAAGATTAATGCCATTTAACCTGAAAAGAGAATCCGCAGAAGGATTTAGTACCTTATTCGCCGGCGTATAAACGGTTACCTGCGACGCATACCCTTTTGGCGTTATCCCGTACCTTTCAAAAGATGAAGGTTTATCATCATTCGGGAGTTTAAGTGTTGCATATTCCCCATGGGGGTCGATGATAAGAAGCGGGACGCCCTTATCAAGAAGCTCTTCAAGAATTACGCCTCCTGTATAGGATTTACCTGCTCCTGTTTTTGCAAGGATGCTGCAATGTTTCTGCACAAGGTTATTTGCATCAAGATTTACCCGGACGCTTTGCCCGTCAAGAAGCCCGATATAAACATCCCCGCGCATAAGACCAAGCGTTTGTTTTATCAGGACGTCATCTGCCTTGAAGATTTTATCCCCAGGGCTAAAAGGTGATTTGGGGACGCGAAGCACACCGTCTTTATCCCGCACACCTATTACTGTAGCATCAGCGATAATATGTTCGTCCATATCGCCTATTTTTGATGTGCCCTCAGCAGCATCCACAGCTTCTTCTACTGAGAAATCTTCGCTTGAACTTGTTATCGTTGACACCTGTGCAAGCGCCCAGCCATCCGATTCATGCCAGACCTTAATATAGTCCGATCTCCGTGTTGCCAGGCTGTCAGAAACAGCAAACCTGAAGCTTGTTGAGCTTGTCTTTCCGAATATTACGCCGATTGAGTCCTTCGCCATTGTGTATCAAAATTAATTCAGGAGAGTATTATACTTTCGATATAGACATTTATTTATAACTTATATTGCAAAATCTATGCTACCGCAGAAACCGCTGCAGGCGCTGGTACAGGTATCCTTATATCCATACTTTCATGATTTACAGGTAAACGAATGAGCAGTAAAATATAGGCCAGCTCTTTGCCACGATAAACACTCATCCCCGCAGATTCTATTTTTGATAAGGCATCTTTTGTTATATCGTTTTCTGATAATTCGCTCAATATCCTGGAAGCGTCCATAATTTCAATTGCTACTATCTTATTATCAGAAGAAAAATCTAATACAAAATTTTCAATTTGCAGGCTATCCTTGACCTTATCGCCCATATATAAATACAAAATATCATTTTCAGTATCAAAATCTATTTTTGCATCTTTAACCATTTATTTAGCACCTTTCTTTTCTTCTTGCTTTTGATTGATTTAATTGTTTCTTTTAAATCATCAATTTTCATGGCAATAATGAAAAAAATTATAAAAGTCTCACATGAACTTGATACCCTTCGGCATCTCTCCTACCTTTTCCCTGAACGCCTCAGGCCAGTCCTTTTCATCATATCCTTTCTGGGCAAAGAACGTGCTCGCCCATCTCTCCAGGCCAATGCCTGAACAGCCGCTCCATACGTCTTTTCCCGATTGCAGTTTCACATTGAATCCTTTTGGATATTTATCCCCGTTGACGCTCAGGTTCTGGAACTCAAGATATTCACCATCCTTTCCGCGGTAAGGAAGCGGCGCCTCAAAGTCAATAGTTCCCACACCAGTTTGTCCGGCAAGACCTGTGAGCCCTTCCTGTGCCATGAACCAGGGCGTTACCCATGCCATTCTCCATTCAAGTTCAAGGATATCGTTGAAAACATGTTTATAGCACTCCTGCATCTGCTTTGAATGTTCAAGCACCTGTTCTGGCGTGCCAATGAACAGGAGTTCGATCCTGTGGAATTCATCCACCCTTTCCATTCCGTGTATGCCGCCGCTCTCGTACCTGTGCGACGTGCCTGAGCGGTCAAACACCTTTACAGGGAAAGATTCATCAGAAACCGTTTTTCCCTGCATGAAAGGCCAGAACGATGGGCACTGGGCATAGCACATGCCGCCAAGAGGCTTATCGATCTTCTCTGCGATAAGGTCAATTGGGACTTCCAATGTGACTTTGTAATTATCTATAATTTCTTCCCAGAATGCAGGGTCTCTTGTTTTGGGAGGGCAAACGTAGTATATTTCAGGATATACGCCCTTTGCGTGTCCCGAATGTTTCCACACGTCCCATGGAACAAGCTTGGGGAAGATCATTTCAACGTAGCCAAGGGGTTTTATTACTTCTTCAAGCACTATTTGTTCAAATGTCCTGAATATCCGTGTCATCTGGGGGCCATGTATCCACTGCCCGCGGCCTGAAGCCCTCTTTATCCAGCCGCGCTTTTCCGCTTCAACCGTGGGATCACCGTTGAATGTCATTTCCTTTTTCGGACTTTCCCAGAGAAGGCTCCAGTGTTCTGTTTTTCCACCAAAGCTTTGCGCTGCTATTTTGTCCTCAATTAGTGATATTATCCTGTCAGGGATCTTATTTTCAAGCTGTGTTTCACCCACCTCAAGTGAAAGAGTGATCATCCCGTCTTCAAACTCAATTGATTTTACAAAAGGTATCTTTTGCTGGTGCAACGGTTCCTCTGATGGCATTTTTACAATGAACTCTTCAACATCAACACCTCTAACACCGATCTTGTATGCTTTGCCAATAACGCCAGCAAGAGGCTTCCTGAGCCTTATGAATGCGTCGTGTGCGCGCAGGTACCTGTCTGATTCGATATCAAAGAATATACTGTTATCACGGATTTCCCAGTTTATGATTTTCGCGCCCTTTCCGGCCGGAACGCCTTTTTGTAGGATGGTCGCTTTTGATTCTTCGATGAATTTTTCAATCTCTGCTCTTGCAATCGCCGCATCTGCGCTTGTTTTATAGCTGCCTTTTAAGTGAAAGTAAGGTTCCATAGTTTCAGTCCCATAAATTATTGATTAGGAGATATTAATTTCTATTTATCGATTCTTATACGATTTCTTCCTTATTTATAACGTGGGGTCAGGGGTGAAGAAGACCACTTGACTTGTCATTTCGAATCTATCCCGATAAACCCTCATGAGACCTTACCTCATAGTCGAAAACTGACCAGAAAATATATATATGTTTCAATCTTTTCATGGCTGTTATTAACCTTTTGAAAAAAGGAATAGCTTAAAGAATGCTAAAGATAAACAAAACTGAATTAAAGGAGAAGAAAAACGATGTCAAGCGAAGACGATAAAATGAAACTCCATTATATGCAGTTAATTACAACAGAAACCGATGGATTAACCGTGAAAACCGTTCATTCTGAAGTACGAGGAGAATCTATGGAGCAGTGTTTCGAATATACTAAAAAATTGCATAGTGGAGAAGTAAAATCAAAAAATTAATGAACGATTAATTATTTCAATCCTTAAAAGGCTGATTTTAACACTGTTTATTTTAATTTTTAGTGATGGAAGTTTTATGGAAGCATTTGGAAATTAAAAGATTGAACTTAAAGAGATTAGAGAACCAATGATTATTTTAAGATATTTTTTGAGCGACAACCGCAAAGTGATCTGAATGATACGGTTCAAGATTCACCAATTCATATACCTTAAACTTTCCTTCCAGTTTATTCACTTCCAGATCGGTCACATCTCTTGGATCTCTTGTTGAATCAATGCTTCTTGCCTTTATCATTAAAACCAGGATACCATCTTTTTTGAGGTACATCCGGGCATTCCTGATAGCGATCATGGCCTGATCTTTCTGCGCCACATCCTGATAAATAACATCCACTTCAGGAATAATATTTTGATATGATTTCGGATTTTTTGCATCCGCCAATATGGGTACAAGTTTCATCCTTTGAGTACTGACATTAATAAGGTCTTTCATTGCCCGTGGTGAGAATTCAACTGCAAAAACAATCCCATTGGTAACGATATCAGAAACATGGCTCACAGTTGTTCCATTTGCTGCTCCAAGATAAAGAATGTTATGATTTTTTTGTATAGATATTGATGAATCCTTTAATACCAGGGCTGCAAGCTTGCTTCGAAAAGGATCCCATATACGATATTCTTCGTTTTCGATATTGATGAGTTTTTCATCGTAAACTCTTATCCCCGGGACAAGGTTTTTTGTAATTAATCTCTTTGAACCATCTGAAATAGCAATAAAAGAATTATCAAGCCCGGTTCCAATTAATTCGATTTTTCCCATTTATTGCAGTTGTTTTTAAATTTTAAAATTTATCGATCTTTCAGTTCGTTGTTTCTATCATATATCAAAATTTAAACTCATAATTCCTTAAGCAATCGCGCAATATCGTCCCCGACATCCGTTGTCGTATTTGAGCCGCCCATATCGTATGTTTTTATTTTATTGTTAACGATATTTTTCTCGATCGCCTTCACGATCTGTGTGGAAGCCTCTTTTTCACCCAGCTGGTCAAGAAGCAGCGCCCCTGCCCAGATGGTCGCTATCGGATTGACCTTGTTCAGTCCCTTGTATTTCGGCGCGCTGCCGTGGATTGGTTCGAACATGCTTGTGCCTTCAGGATTAATGTTCCCGCCGGGCGCAAGTCCAAGACCTCCCTGGATCATTGCGCCAAGATCTGTTATTATGTCACCGAACATATTTGGTGAGACAACTACATCAAAAAACTCAGGATTCTTGACAAACCACATGGTTACAGCATCCACATAATTGAAATCTGTTTTTACCTGCGGATATCCGGAAGCGATTGACGTGAATTCTTCCCGCCAGAAACCGTAGATATCAGATAATACATTCGCCTTATCCACTGAAGACAGATGTTTATTCCTGTTCTTTGCAATCTCAAATGCATAACGGATCACCCTGCGTGTGCCTTCTTTACTGATAAGACCAAGCTGGTAACCTATTTCCTCGCTGTCAGAAGTGATATCAAGGCCGAATTTCACATTATACATATTCCTGGCAACTTCTAGCGTTTTCTTACTCTTTCCTTTCCTGGCACGTCCGCCAATTCCGATATAGAAGTCTTCAGTATTTTCCCGCACGACGATAAAATCAATATCCTTTGCAGTCTTATCTTTTAATGGCGTCCAGACTCCTTCAAGGAGCTTCACAGGACGAAGGTTTACATACTCATCAAAATAGAACCTGATATTCAGAAGAATTCCTTTTTCAAGTATTCCAGGCTTTATCCTCTCATCTCCGATTGACCCGAAATAGATAGCTTTGTATTTTGAAAGATCTTTTAGTGTATCTTCGGATATCAGCTCACCTGTTTCAAGATAATGGTCAGCTCCATGCGGATATTCGATCCATTCGATATCAAAGCCGAATTTTTCACCGGCAGTTTCAAGGACTTTTCGTCCTTCTTTTATTATTTCAGGGCCTATGCCATCACCGGGGATAACAGGGATCTTGTATTGTGTCATTTAATGTCCTCTAATTTCATTTTATTTTTTCCCTCTGAATTCCCTGTCAGGTAATTAAATTAACTATAGTTGACAGCACATAAGGAAACATAGATGAAAAACCCCTTCGATCAGGAAAATATTACCGGACTTTCGGAAGCAGAAGTAATAAAAAAATTTAAAGAAGATGGATATAATGAGATCCCATCCCAGAAAAAACAGGGCATTTTAACCATATTCATAAACATCCTCAAAGAACCGATGCTGCTTCTGCTAATAGGTGCAGGTATCATTTATCTGCTTCTTGGTGAAGAAAATGATGCAATAATGCTGCTCTTTTTTGTTTTTGTGGTTGTAGGAATTACTTTTTACCAGGAAAGAAAATCTGAAAGGGCATTAGAAGCATTAAAGAATCTTTCAAGCCCCAGAGCCCTTGTGATCAGGGATGGCGTGCAAAAAAGGATCCCGGGACGAGAGGTCGTAAGGGATGACATCCTGGTCTTAAAAGAAGGAGACCGTGTCCCTGCCGATGGGATTTTGCACATCTGTTCAAATCTGCTTGTGGATGAATCAATGTTGACAGGTGAGTCATTTGCGGTTCGAAAATGCGAGTGGGACGGTAAGGAAAAACCAAAACAGCCTGGCGGCGACGATCTGCCGTTTGTTTACTCAGGAACACTGGTTGTCCAGGGACACGGAATCGCCAGGGTTACAGCTACAGGCGGATATACCGAGATGGGAAAGATCGGAAAAGCCCTGAAAACTATTTCCCAGGAAGAAACCCTGCTGAAAAAAGAAACACTGTTAGTTGTCCGTAATTTCGCTATTTGCGGGTTGATACTGTGCTTGATCGTTGCGATAATATACGGATATACAAGGGGTGACTGGCTAAATGGGATACTTGCAGGTCTTGGTTTGAGCATGGCATTGATCCCGGAAGAATTTTCAGTGGTACTTGTCATATTCCTTGGAATGGGCGCATGGCGCATGTCAAAAAGGAAGGTCCTGACAAGACGCATGCCTGCTATTGAAACGCTTGGCTCGGCAACAGTCCTGTGTGTTGATAAGACCGGGACTCTGACAATGAACAGGATGATCCTGAATTCCATATTTTCAAATGGTGAATATTACGATCTTGAAAAAAACGGCCAAATCCCGCTTCCTGAGGAATTCCATGAATTGCTTGAATATTCATATCTTGCAAGCCAGAAAGATCCTTTTGACCCGGTTGAAAAGGAAATAAAGACAGGGACGGAAAAGTTCCTTTCAGATTCTGAACACGTTCACGATAGCTGGAAGCTTGTAAGGGAATATCCCCTGTCCAAAAGTTTACTGGCGCTCTCAAATGTCTGGGAATCATATGACAAACGAAAGCATGTGATAGCTGCAAAAGGTTCGCCTGAGGCAATAATCGATCTATGCCATATCGACGGTAAAGAAAAGGAGAAATTATTGGCCTGTGTCCAGGAAATGGCGGATATAGGTTTGAGGATACTGGGTGTTGCAAAATCAAGCTTTACTGAAGGTGCTTTTCCTGAAAAGCAGCATGATTTCCAATTTGAATTCATTGGTTTACTGGGTTTCATAGATAATGTTCGTCCTGGTGTCAATAAAGCACTTTCCGATTGCTATACCGCAGGAATACGGGTTATTATGATAACCGGGGATTATCCCGGGACAGCACAGCATATTGCGCGTCAGATCGGTTTAGAAAATCCCGGAAATTATTTGACCGGCGCCCAGCTTTCAGGAATGGAAAAAACAGAATTACAGAAAAAGATCAAAACCATCAATATTTTTGCCCGTGTAGTACCAGAACAAAAACTGGCCATCGTAGAAGCGCTGAAATCCAACGGGGAAATCGTTGCAATGACAGGCGACGGGGTTAATGATGCGCCTGCATTAAAGTCAGCTCATATCGGTATTGCGATGGGTGAGAGGGGAACTGACGTTGCAAGGGAATCAGCGGCAATAGTATTGTTAAATGATGATTTTTCTTCTATCGTCGAAGCTGTCAGGATGGGCAGGAGGATATTTGATAATCTTAAAAAAGCAATATCATACATTTTTTCAGTTCATGTACCTATTGCAGGTCTGGCCCTTTTTCCTGTAATATTCAATCTGCCCCTGATACTTTTACCTGCGCACATTGCATTTCTTGAATTGATAATTGATCCTGCATGTTCTACGGTATTTGAGGCAGAGCCGGAAGAAAAAAATATAATGAAAAGACCTCCAAGGGATCTAAATGAAAAGTTATTTGGCAGGAAAAATGTTCTTGGCAGTTTCTTACAGGGCATCAGTGTGCTTGCTGTTGTTTTTTTTGTTTTTCTTTTAGCTTTAACAATGGGAAAAAGTGACGCAGAAGCCCGAAGCCTCACTTTTGTCACTCTTGTTATTGCCAATCTTACCCTGATCATTGCGGGCCTTTCATGGGAAACAAGCCTGATAAGGTTCAATCCGGAAAATAAGGCATTGTGGCTCGTGATCGCAGGAGCGCTTGGGAGCCTTCTTCTTGTTCTGAATATTCCTGTTTTAAGGAACCTGTTTCATTTTTCAGAACTTCATTTCAGTGACCTGCTGATCGTGTTCCTGGCCGGGGTTTCCAGCGTATTATGGTTCAGGATACTTAATATCAGGGTAAAGTGAACTAAATAAAAAGTCCATGCAAAAGTATTTTATACATCTCTTTCGATTGTAGGCAATATGAAGGCCTATGAGTTTGATTTCCCGGAGGATCGGTACTACATGAAAAATCACGTATGGCTAAAGCCTGAAAATGGGGAAATACTCATAGGAATAACCGAACTTGGCCAATCATTATCCAAAGGAATCGTACACATTGATCTTCCTGAAACAGGAGAATCGATCAAAAAAGGAGACATGCTTGTGGCATATGAAACGATAAAGGCAGTGTCCCAGATATCAGTTCCGTTTGATATGGAAGTCACATCAGTAAATGAAAAGCTCTGGGATGACCCGAATGTTATCAATAGTGACCCTTACAATGAGTGGATCGTGAAAGTAAAAGGGAAATTTGATGATAGCAAGGTAATGAAAGTTGAAGAAGCAACAGGATATTATGCCATGTTGATCGCTAAAGAACGCGAACGATATGCTGATAATTAACTTTATATATAGCAATGTAATAACCTAACAAAAGAGGAAAAATAATGGTTGAAATTGAGGGACATAAACTTCCGGAAGAATTGTATTATACTAAAGATCATACATGGGCAAGGATTGAAGACAATGGTACTGTTACAGTTGGTCTTGATGCCTACGGAGCAAAAGCAGCAGGAAATATAGAATTTATTGACCTTCCCCTTGATGATGACGAATTCGAGGCAGGAGAAGCATTCGGATCGCTTGAATCAGCAAAATGGGTGGGCGGCTTATTGATGCCTGTTTCCGGTATTGTAATAGAAGTAAATGAAAATATCGAGGATGATCTTGATCTCTTAAAAGGAGACCCGTATGGAGAAGGCTGGTTGATTAAATTAAAGCCCAGCAACCTGAAGGATGACCTGAAAAGTCTTGTTCATGGACTTGATGTAGGTCCCTGGCTTAAAAAAGAGATTGAGAACCGGAAGAAAAAATAGATTTCAGCTTTTGATCTCTTTTTTATTTAAGGTATAAAACCAGATAGGCAACAGCCCAGATAATTAACACTATAAACGCAACTTTAAGAAAAGTTGTCATCGGGCCCTGCTCTTCTGTGATTATGCCTGCAAAGCTTACAGCATCATTTTCGGCATCCTCTACAGAATATTTATCTCCGCTCTTGCCGCTCAAATAAACTGCGATGACAAGTGCAACAAGAAGCACTGATAAAAGGAGAAGCGAAGGTATCTGGGCCTGTGATATTTCAACGGGCATTTTCGTCCTCCATTTCGATCATCCTGTATTTTGCTTCTTCAATATCCTTGAACTGGCCTTTTTTCCAGCCCCAGTAAAGAAGAGCCGGAAAGATCAGAAGAATTATCACACTGGCTATCAGGATTATTGTATAATCGGCAGGGTCAATCACCGTGCCTGTCATAACATGGTCGGGAAGCATTTCAGGACCTCCATTTCTCTTCAAAAACACCAGCCTCGGAAAAATTCTTCTGGATATAATATATAGCTTTCCATCTATCTTCTTCAGTCAGAACATATTTCCAGGGCGGCATATTTGTAGTTTCCACTCCTTCGCTCACTTTCCAGAACCACTGTCCTTCGGTCTTGAAATCATTATTTGTCTCTGTGAAGTTTGCCGGCACAGGATTAATGTACACTGAAGCCGGGCCGTCACCCTGCCCATCAACGCCGTGGCACTGCGCGCAGTAGAGATTGAACAGTTTCATCCCCTCTGTAAAATTCGTATCGTCCTTGACAACAGGTGATCTGATTCCCTTGTTACCAAAATCTTCTGCTTCGCTATCTGAATAATCACCGGGGATAACTCTTATGATCCCGTCCACGAAGGTCTTTTCATAGGATATTATTTTCCATATCGCGTCTTCGGTCAGCGAGAGCTTCCAGGGCGGCATTGCCGTTCCCGGTACGCCTTCCATCACACGCCAGAAATGATAATCAACGCCGGGAAAATTTGAAATCCTGTCATTAAGATTGGCAGGATGCTGGGTAACATGCCGCGCATAAGGCCCCTGCCCGATACCTGATGCTCCATGGCATGGCAGGCAGCGTTGCGAAAAAAGGATTTTCCCTTCCGCAATCAGTCCGGCATATTCTGCCCGGGATTCATTGCTGGAATTAGCGTTTGCAATAGTATCGTTGTAGCTGTTGTTCCGCCCTGAATAAAGTTCAGGAACAAGCGGCTGGAAATCCTGCGTTTCAAGGTTCCGGCCCCCGAGCCCGTCTATATAGGCTTTGAGATCCTGCAAGTCCTGGTCAGAGAGGTACGAGAAATTAGGCATGATTGAACCGGGGCTTACTGAGCGCGGGTCCTTGTGATGTATTATTTCCCATAGTGGAGGTCTTTGTCCGCCAATCTGGGCAAGGTCAGGCCCTGTTCTTTCGGTTCCAAGAAGATGCGGGCGGTCATAGAAATAATCCCCTGGCTGCGAAGTCCTCCCTACGCCCCAGTCCTGCTGACGGACGAACTGTGAATGACAATAAAGGCAGCCATTACTCTTGAAAAGCTCCCGCCCGTGAGCCTGTTCGTCCGAATAAGGATGAGAGATATCCGATGGGGGATAAACCATAAGAAGATACGGAAGAATGACCACTATGAAAAACATAGTCAGGAACAGCCCAAGCCCCCCGATAGCAAAAAGTGGTGCGCTTTCCCTGTATTTTTCAACTTTCACGGGATTTCGTGACGCCAGGAGTGGAGCAGGAGACGGCTGTGAAGTTGTTTCAGCTTGTACCCGGAAAGTCATCAGGATATTATAAAAAAATATGTACTGGCCTGCAACTATTGCTCCGCCTGCAAGCGCTCTTATAATGAAATACGGCTTCAATTGCAGCAATACTGTTGCAACAGTGATGTTTTGGAACCAGCCTGAATTCTGGATAAGACCCATAATAATCATTATTGAGAAAAATAATATAAAACCAAGAACGGTGAACCAGAAATGATAGCTCATAAGCCTGTTTGAATAAATCTCCTTACCAGTAACCCTGGGGATGAGGAAATATACAGCGCCAAAAACCAGAAAACCGAAACCCCCAAGGAGAGCAATATGAGCATGTCCAACAGTCCACTGGCTAAAGTGCAGGTACATGTTAGTTGAGCGCAATGCCTGGAAAGTGCCCTGCGCCGAGGCAAGGAAATAGAAGAATGCGCCGATCAGCATAAAACGCAGGGGAATGCTTTCTATAAAATAATTCCATCTTCCGCGCATGGTAAGAAGGATATTTGTGATAAAAGCAAGGACCGGTATCATCATCAGGCCGCTATTTACAATAGCAATGGTCTTTAGCCATTCAGGAATGGGCGCCTGGAGGAGATGATGTCCTCCAACACCTGTATAGACAAATACGATGGAAAAAAAGCCGATCATGGAAAGCAGATGGCTGTAAAGAGGACGTTTTGTAATGATTGGAATAAAATAGTACCATCCGGCAATGCCAAGTGTGGTGAACCATAATCCCAGGACATTATGCCCGTAGAACCAGTTAAAAACACCATCCACCGCTCCCTGCAATGAACCTGTATCGGGATGCCACATTACATTTCCGATGAAATAGACTATGGGGAATGTAAGGAATGTGCCCATGACGTACCATGTGGAGCCGTACAATTTTCTCTCTGTCCTTTTCTGGATGGTCTTGAAAATATTATATCCTATCAACAGGAGGGTGATGATTATGCCAACATCGATTATCCAGATATATTCTGCATATTCCCTTGCCTGCGTGTATCCAAGCGCCAGGAGGAGAGTCCCGCAGGCTATGGCGAGATTCCACAGGATAACCGTAAGATTTCCCAGTTTTTCGCTGTACAATTTAGTTCCTGATAGCTTCGGGATGATATAATACGCGATTCCTATGAGCCCGGTTGAGAGGAATCCCAAAGTCACACCGTTCACATGCATGGGGCGTATGCGTCCGAAAGTGATATATGAAGTCTGCCCCAGGAATTCGGGTGCGAAAAATTTTATTGCAACGATAAAACCAAATGTAGTAAACAGTATAAGCCAGAAAACAGAGGATAAAATGAAATTCCTTGCCGAATTGTGTTCTTTGAACCCCATAACAATCTATTAATTATTTATCAGATAGTTATTAAACCTATCTAATTAATTCCCATGGAGTTTAAAATTATTTTGAAATTTGATATATTCCGAAAAATGTCATATATTGCTGGAACTGTCCATTTGAACCTGTATCAAGTGATTTCGGGGCAATCCTCAGATTCATATCTTGTTGATCGGTTTTTTGTATTTTGTTTTCATTCATATGAATCTCCTTCGTTTATCAACTCAATCTGTCCAGAAAAAGATAGGTAAAAATCTTCCTGTTCTTTCCTTATTATGTTCCTGCTCCTCAGTCATTCTTTCAGTCTTCTCTGTTATCTTTTCGTTATTGTTTTGGGTCATGATCTCCTCTGGATTTTATTATCTTTTTCTCGGACTTATCAATAATTAGTATGATCATAATCATTTATATACATATTTGGTAAATAAAATGATTATTATAATGACAATGCTGCTGCATAAAAGCATGAGAAACCCAATTTCTTCTATAAGGATGCAACAATAAAGTCTGCACCCATTGATACAATTATCCTGGCAAAAAGCAGCTTGATAAATAAGATATATTACAATAAATGAATAAAGCTTTTCTGGAAGACTTTACCATCCTCTTGACTGGAGAACTTCCTTATCAGATAAACTCCTTATATCAATACCTTTCATTACACCGCCAAGCCCCTTTGATATCCTGGCAAGCTCGGAAGCGTTATCATAATTATTCACAGCTTCGACAATTGCAGAAGCCATCTTTTCGGGATTTTCTGCCTTAAAGATCCCTGAACCCACAAAAACACCGTCTGCCCCGAGGCGCATCATTAGAGCCGCATCTGCCGGCGTAGCTATTCCGCCAGCTGCGAAGTTCACGACAGGAAGTCTCTGGAGCTGTGCAGTCTCTTTTACAAGCTCAATTGGCGCTTCTATTTTCCGGGCAACTGCTATCAATTCCTCTGAGTCTTTGCCTTTTAGCTCCCGCACAGTACCCATGATGGCACGCATATGCCGGACTGCTTCTTTCACATCGCCAGTTCCAGCTTCACCTTTTGTTCTTATCATCGCTGCGCCTTCGTTGATCCTTCGAAGCGCTTCTCCGAGGTCCCGGGCTCCGCAAACGAAAGGTATTGTGAATTTTGTTTTATCGATATGGTACATCTCATCTGCCGGTGTCAGGACCTCAGACTCATCTACCATGTCAACGCCCAGCGCTTCAATTATCTCGGCCTCAACAAAATGCCCTATCCTTGCCTTTGCCATAACAGGTATGGTCACAGCATCAATAATTGCCGCAATAACCTGTGGGTCAGCCATCCTGGCAACTCCCCCGGATTTTCGTATATCCGCAGGAACCTGGTGCAGCGCCATGACAGCCACAGCGCCGGCTTTTTCTGCAATAATTGCTTCTTCGGGTGTTGTAACATCCATAATGACGCCGCCTTTTTGCATTTTTGCAAAACCGCGTTTTAAAAGTTCAGTGCCGTGTCTGAGATTTTCAAGTTGCATAACGTCTTAACTGCTTAATTATATAAGATATACTTTGCGCCGTTTTTAAATTGCAGATATTTTCATCTCGATCACTTTCCTTAACGTGTTGCAGGACTATTTTTTTTCAAAAGCCCAAAGGATGAAAAGGTTAATATAAGGCCATAGACTTATAATATGGTATTATAAGGTTGTAGCCTTATATTATAATCACATGGTGTCCTTATGGAAACTGGAAAAATATATGCGGTTCTGACCGGCGATTTAATTGGTTCTTCAAGATTTAGAATACAACAACGAGAGGAAGTTCTATCAAATCTCAAAGATTCATTCCAAGAAATCTCACCTGAAATTATTGAATCGCCCTTTGTGGTTTTTAGGGGAGATAGCTTTCAGGGAGTATTAGCCAGCCCTGAGGAAGCTCTCAAGGCTGCATTAATTATTCGTGCCAGTTTACTATCCAAGTTTAAGGGGAAACGAACACATCTGGATGCCAGGATTGCCATTGGCATAGGAACGATTGATTATCTACCCAGAGATCAGGTGGGAGAGGGTGACGGTGAAGCTTTTAGAAATTCGGGTCCGGAACTTGACAGAATGAAAAAAGGGGAACAAAATATAATCGTAAGGACGCCATGGGCCGAGATAAATGAAGAATTACGAACAGAATGTGCCCTACTTGATGCGCTGATTCAACGATGGACAAAGGAACAAGCTGAAGCAATTGCATATCAATTGCCGAAAAGAGAATTCCTCGCACAAGATCCAGTTATAATACAGGAAATAACCCAAGAAATAATCGCTAAAATCCTGAAGATAAGCCAGCCAGCATTATCTCAGCGTTTAAAAACCGGTGGCTTTCGGGCGGTTCAGGGATTTTTAGAGCGTTTTAAAGTAATTATCCGATATAAGGTTGGAGTCTTATAATCATGCAAAATAAGGGTACGGGCTTATAATGGTCACGCAAATGGAAATATCATTACTTATTCGTTTAATAATTGCACATCTGCTTACTGATTTTGTATTTCAAAGCGATTCATGGGTAAACCAGAGGTTTAAGGATGGTTGGCACTCAAAACATCTCTATTTACATGGGATAATTGCTGGAACCCTTGCATATTTTTTCACCGGACTGTGGAGTTTAATCTGGATTCCTATTGTTGTCGCCATCACACACATTTTGATCGATGGAATAAAAGCAAAGTATGAAAATAATATCCACTCCTTCTTATTAGATCAGCTTGGGCATTTCATGATTCTTCTGGTTATCTGGATATTGATTGTTAATCCAAAATCAGAGGATATAGACTTTTTAGAACAAATCTTTCTGCCAGGAATAAAAATATGGGTTATCATAGCAGCTTATCTCATCATACTTTGGCCAAGTAGTAAATTAATCAGCAAAATAACAGAAAAGTGGAGAGAGGATACCGAAAATAAAGACCCTAAAGATGAGAGCTTAGAAAAAGCTGGAAGATGGATTGGCTGGTTGGAACGCTTTTTAATTCTTACTTTTGTTCTTTTAGAACAATATGAAGCGATAGGTTTATTGGTAGCAGCAAAATCCATTTTCAGATTCAGCGAAACAAGGAGAGTGGGAGAATACGTTTTAATCGGAACTCTACTTAGTTTCTCTATTGCGATCTTGGTCGGCTTGATTGCAAGCTTGTTTTTACAGACTTTTTATTTTCAATAAAACCAGAGATTTCTTGATAACTCCGACCAGGAATTTCATTATCCTGCCAGTCTACACTCACGACATCAAGGGAATTGAGAATCACATACAGCATCTCTATTTGCTTACCTGAAAACCCTTTTTTGAGTAATTTTACCCTCTCATTTCTGGATTCAAGTATTGCCATGTCGATCACTTCCCTCAAATTGTACCCCAATAAGGTATAATTAGGTATAATAGGGTAATGAATCACTAAATACTTTGCGGTATTATGGATAAAGTATAGTATGGCTAAAATCAAAACGAGTATTGCTCTTGATGAGGATTTATTAAAATGGGTGGATACACAGATTGAAAAAAGGCGATTTGCAAATAGAACTCATGCTATCGAATTTGCCCTTCAGCAATTAATTGAGGATGAAAAGCCACTTGCACGAAAGGTTTATGTTAAACCAT
Source organism: uncultured archaeon (assembly GCA_902384525.1). GTDB lineage: Archaea > Halobacteriota > Methanosarcinia > Methanosarcinales > Methanoperedenaceae > Methanoperedens. Next base: position 60,845 of record CABMCA010000002.1, on the reverse strand, counting down.
CCCAGGACTCAGGCATGGCGGTGGCTGAAAGCCCTGGTAAAGAATATCAAAGTCAAAGAAAAAATGAGTGAACCGCTATGCTGAGAAATGTTTTTTTATCGGGGTTCTTACTTTTGTAATTTCCCTCTCCAGATGTGTAGAAAAGCAGACAGAAATTAGATATAACCAGTAACACTACAAGAAACGCCAAAACTAGAAATCAGCTATGTAGTTCCCGAACCAACCTCAAACCCAAACAGTTCAAACAACTAGTGGAATAAAAGCGCACGAAAAGCTTGAAATGGTGCTAAGAAATGTTTATTACTATAATAGATTATAATAGGTTATAGTGATTATCAATGGCAACTTCAATTCAGATAAGTGAAGATCTACAGAAAGAGCTTGTAAAAAGGAAGTTATTTGAAAAAGAGACCTATGAGGAAGTGATATGGGATCTGGTAGAGGATTTCCAGGAACTCAGTAAAGAAACAAAAGAAGAAATCGCTCATGCCCGTGCCGAGATAGAAGCTGGCAATTTTCATACCTTAGCTGAGGTAAAGAAAGAGCTTGGAATATGACATATGAAATTATTTTTTCAGATAAAGCTTTCAGACAGCTTAAGAAACTGGAAAAAAACATCCAGGAAAGAATAATTGCAGTATTAGAACGAATCAGAATAAGACCTGAAGCTTATGTGACTAAAATTGTGGAAGATCCCGGTTATAAGTTGCGTGTGGGTGATTATAGAGTTATAATGGATATTGAAAACAACAAATTTAAAATATTAATTTTAAAAGTTGGTCACAGGAAAAATATCTATGATAGATAAATTCCGATTCAGTATAGCCAGAAAAGAAAGATTACCGCTGTGGATCATCCAGGCTATTATCATTAAACTGAAAATAATACAGTTTAATTTTATTAATAAGATTCTACCTTTTAACTCCCACACGACCACCGTTCGCTAATACATCTATGCCGATCTTCTTTAAGTATTTCTGCGAATACCCTTTCCCATGAAGCAGGACTTCTATAAGGTCAGGAACTTCATCTATGTCAGTACTGATATTAAAAGAGTCAAAGACCTCTGTATGAAGGCCTGAAGCGATCTTAAGGTGTTTAAGGAAACTTGCGCCGTAATAATCCACATGGAAACTTGCCGGGTCGCGGATAAATATTGCATTCGTGCCTCCCATTCTCCCTGGCGCGATCACGATATCGGCATTGGATGAAACAATATCTATTATGTTCTTTGTTGAGACAAGGGGTATATCCGCCATAATTATAAGGACTGGCTCATTTATTTTATGTGAGGACATCTTGCCAAGGTATTCATTCAGGGCTTCATTCAAACCCATCTCCGTCAGAACAATATTTACACCTTCGACTTCGATCATTGATGTGGATAAAATATCGATCACGTCAAAACATCCTGATCTTACAAGCGTTCCAGCCACGTCATTCAGCATAGCCATCGCAAGCTCCTCGCGCTCTTTTTCAGATAGCAATGAGCTTAACCTTGACTTTGCATTACTTTTCCTGAATGGAATGACGGCTCGCATATTCCCTCAAAAGACAAGGTATATCAATAAAAAGCTTTGGAAATTATCTATGGGACTTTTTCAAGCCGGAAATTAGTGAAAAGTATCATACTTGAACACAAAACCTATTACCTCCCAGAACAATAAAAACCCCCGCGAGGCAAGACAATGAAAGAAATACTTGATATCCTTGAAAATGACCCTAAAATACAGCCAGAAGAAATAGCAACAATGACAGGGCTTACGGAAGCACAGGTTGCCTCAAAGATAAAGGAAATGGAAAAAAAGGGAATTATCAGGAAATACAAGACGGTAATTGATTGGGAAAAAGCAGGGGAAGAATATGTATATGCTATTATCGAGCTAAAAGTTCTTTTACGTTCAAGGACGGGCTATGATGCTATTGCAGAGCGGATAGCCAAATTCCCGGAAGTTGTATCGGTCCGCCTTATCTCAGGAGGACATGACCTGTCGCTTACCGTGCGCGGTAAGTCCATGAAAGAAGTTGCGTTTTTCGTTGCTGAAAAAATAGCTACACTTGAACAGGTGCAGGGAACTGTCACGCATTTTGTGTTGAGAACATACAAGCAGGATGGGGATATCCTGTTCGAGAAAGAGCGTTCTGAGAGACTGCCGGTGTCGCCGTAGTGATCTTATGCCTGATAAATTCGTCGCGGAAGTAGTAAGGAATATCCCTCCCTCAGGTATCAGGAAATTCTTTGACCTTGTGCTTGAGATGGAAGGAGTAATATCACTTGGGGTAGGTGAGCCTGATTTCGTCACACCCTGGCATATCAGGGAGGCGTGCATATATTCTCTTGAGAAAGGATTCACATCCTATACTTCTAATCTTGGCCTTCTTGAATTAAGGGAATTGATCTCGAAAAGTTATAAGAAAGATTATAATGTTGATTACAATCCCCAAAACCAGATCCTGGTCACAACAGGGGTTAGTGAGGCCGCAGATCTTGCTTTCAGGGCAATAATAAATCCGGGGGATGAAGTGATCGTCCCGGAACCGAGTTATGTTTCCTATAAACCAAGCGTTTCCCTTGCAGGAGGGATACCCGTTCCTGTACGGACGAACAGGGAAAATGAGTTCAGGGTCACAGCAGAGCAGATAGAAAAGAGCGTAACAAAGAAAACAAAAGCTCTTGTGCTGAGCTATCCAAATAATCCTACAGGTTCGGTCCTGAGGAGGAAAGACCTTGAGGAAATAGCTGTGCTGGTCAATGAATACGACCTTGCCGTGATCTCTGATGAAGTATATTGCAAATTAACATATGGCGGCTCACATACGTGTTTTTCATCAATTCAGGGAATGAAAGAAAGAACGATAATATTGAACGGATTTTCAAAATCCCATGCCATGACTGGTTTGCGCCTCGGTTTTGCGACAGGTTGCGAAGATTTGATCGGGGCTATGACCAGGATACACCAGTATGCAATGCTTTGCGCGCCGATAACCGCGCAAATGGGCGCAATTGAGGCCCTGAAGAACGGAAACGACGAAATGGAAAAGATGATCCGGGAATATGACCGCAGGCGCCGCCTCATCGTGGATGGGTTAAATAAACTTGGTCTTGATTGTTTTGAGCCCAAAGGCGCATTTTATGCATTCCCCAGCATCAAAAGCACAGGCATGACATCTGAGGAGTTCGCAGGCGGGCTCCTGAGAGAAGAGAAAGTTGCGGTAGTTCCCGGAAATGTATTCGGGGATTGCGGCGAGGGACATCTGCGGTGTTCATATGCAACATCGCGCGAGCAGCTTGTTGAGGCATTGGGACGGATAGAGTCGTATCTGGATAAGGTTTGTTGCAAAGTTTCTGTTAAATCAGTATCAAAAAATAATAGCCGCAGATAATAAGAGTGTTTGCTTCAATAAAGGGTTGCTGATATGAACAGTGAAATAATTAAAAATAAATTTCCAGGTAAAATCTCTGTTACATTTAAAATAATTCTATTGACCATCCTTCTTGTTTTAGCATCCCCCGTGAGTGCCTCCTGGTCAGTGAATTCAGTTACTCTTGCCGAATCAGTGAATGTTACATATTCTCTGCCAGACAATACATCCATAAGCAGCGGCGGCGGAGAGGTTTCATTTAGAGAGAACTTATCTAATATTGAGTTGATTGAAAAATGTGAGCTGCCAATATACAGAAATGTGACCACATTCTACAGTTTTACACATGTGAAGAATCCTGTAATGTTCGTCAATATAACGGGCAACACCAGTATGGATATAATAACGGCCTTAGCGCAAGTATTGAAAGGTACTTCTACCCTTGTTAAGACACCGCCGGAGGGTCTTGTTTATAAAAATGTCAACATCTGGGTGGGAACACCGGGCTTTGCAACATCAAGGAACATAAAGGAAGCCTCCATCAAATTCAGGGTTGAAAACTCCTGGATGAGCGCTAACAATGTTACAAGCAGCGATATCGTATTTGTGAAATGGAACGGGAATAGCTGGATAGAACTTGAAACCAACGTATTGTCAAAAGATGACACAAACACATTCTTTGAAGGAAAAACAATTACATTCTCACCGTTTGCTATAATTGCGAAGATAAGTGGAGCGAAACCTACTGCCAATGCCAATGTATCCGCTGCTCTTGAAACCCCACAACAGCCTGCTGAAACAGCGGTCATTACCCGAATTGGATCGTCATGGGTCTCGACATTGTCTATAATATCGATCGTATTAATTATGAATATTATTATAGTTGCATTGTACTTCTTATGGGTGAAAAAATAGATGCGTTTCTCTACGAGGTTTCACAACAATTCCAGCATTTCCCCCGGCTCAGTTACAGGTAATCTGCAGCTGAAATTCCGGCATACATACGCAGTTGCTTTTCCTCCCTTGCTTGAAAGGCTTTTTGTATAATCCGAAATTCGCATGATCTCACTTTCTTCATCAGGCCGCAAAATTACAACCTTATTCGGAATAAATTCTTTCCGGAGTGCCTTTAGCATATCCATCGTATCATCTGCCTGCAGATCCCCTGCAATTATAACTTCACTCGATGGCCCCAGAGTAAAATCAAGCGCAGACATAAGCATGGTATAACCAGCAGGTGCCTGTCCAACTTTCAGAGAGAATGCCTGCCCGATAGCATCAGCTTTTCGTTCAAGTTCCGGATCAGCTGTGATCCTGGAAAGCCGAATAAGATTCAGCATCGCTATTGAGTTACCTGACGGAATGGCTCCGTCATAAATATCTTTTTTCTTTATGAGAATATTCTCGACATTATCTGATGTAAGGAAAAATCCACCAGCCTCCGTATCCCGGAAATGCGCAAGTAAATATTCATTGAATTCAAGAGCTGCCTTCAGGTAACGGATCTCGAAGGTCGCCTCATAAAGTTCGAGTAATCCCCAGACCAAAAACGCATAATCATCTAAAAAACCCTTAATTGCGGCTTCACTTTCCCTGTAACGGTGATAAAGTCCGTCATTTACGCTACGCATTTTGGAAAGAATAAAATCCGCAGCATTTTGAGCGGCTTTTGCATATTCTGGTTCGTCAAATGCCTGGGAAGCCTTAGCCAGGGCTGCTATCATCAGTCCATTCCAGTCTGTCAGTATCTTGTCATCCTTGCCAGGATGGATACGTTTTTCACGTGCTTCGAATAATTTATTTCGTGAGGACTCAATTATCTTTTCAATATTTGCTGGAAGATCAGGAACTTCAATGACGGGTTTTGATAAATAAAAAATATTTTGTCCATTTCCTTCCTGGAAATTTCCGTTTACCTTGATATTGAATAACTTCTTAACTAATATATACTCTTCATCCGGGAGTATCTGATGTAACTCATTTTCGGTCCAGAGATAAAATTTCCCTTCTTCTCCTTCGCTGTCAGCGTCTTCACCTGAAAAAAATCCTCCCTCAGGTGATGTCATATCCCTTAATACATAGGTAAAAATTTCCCTGCATGTCTTTTCGAAATCTTCTTTTCCTGTAGCCTGGTAAGTTTCAGTGTAGGCCATTGCCAGCAAAGCCTGGTCATAAAGCATTTTTTCAAAATGCGGAACAAGCCATCTTTGATCAACAGAATAGCGGTGAAAACCAAATCCTACATGGTCATAAATTCCTCCCATACGCATGGCGTAAAGTGTCTTTTCGACCATCATAAGAGCCATCCTGTCTCCGGTGCGTTTCCAGTAGCGAAGAAGGAACATGAGGTTGTGAGGCGCCGGGAATTTAGGCGCATGACCAAACCCGCCGTGTTCTTCATCGAACATTCCCAGAAGCTGTTCGTAGGCAATGTGAAGTATCTCTTCAGTCAGTCTTTCTCCTGCAAGATATTCTGACGCAGGCTTGAGAGCGTTTACATTATGGCTCGCGGCTTTTTCAACTTCATCTCTGTGTGATTTCCAGAGTTCTTTGATATGGGGTATCAGGTCTAACATACCAATCCTACCGAACCTTCTTTCTTTCGGTATATAGGTCAAAGCGTGAAATGGTCTCCTGTCGGGTGTCAGTAATAAATTAAGCGGCCAGCCCCCGCTTCCTGTCATTGCCTGGCAGACTGCCATATAGATGCTATCAATATCGGGCCTTTCTTCCCGGTCAACTTTGATGCTCACAAAGGTATCATTCATCAATGCTGCAACATCATCATCCTCAAAGGATTCCTTTTCCATCACATGACACCAGTGGCATGTGGAATATCCAATAGAGAGAAAAACAGGTTTATCTTCGGTTCTGGCTTTATCAAAAGCTTCTTCCCCCCACGGGTACCAATTCACAGGGTTATATGCATGCTGCAGAAGGTAGGGACTTTTTTCCGAAATCAGCTTGTTAGGTTGCCTCTTGATTTTTCCGGCCATTAATAATAATCGTCTTTCCAACTATATAATCTGAACCCAACTAATAAGGCAGCCTCATCTGCTTTCCGCATGATGTGCATGTAGTGGATATGTGAGTGCCCTGAAGCCTTGTACGCGCAGTAACGCCCTGAACTAAATAAGCATGGCAGTGCTTGCATATTTGCCTCTTGAACTCTTGCGGCATCCTGACCCTGTATCTCATCCCGATTTTTCGCGCAAGCTGTACATAACGGTTGCTGCGAGCGGGATATTTTTCAAATTCAATGTGAGCCAGTTCAAAAAGCCGGATCATACGCTGAAATGCCATGTCTTTTGACCAGTCTTTTTGTTTTTTGCGCATGGGTGGTAATTGGCGGTGGATTACAAATAATGTTCGCAGAAAAAATTAATCCCAGATTTCCTTTTATTTAATCTTCAGCCCAACAAAATATCCAGAACAGCAAACATCAGCATGCTCAAACTCACAGCCGCATTCACATTAAAGAACGCCACAGGAACATTTGTGAAATTATCGGCTTTAACAAGCGTATGCTCATACCATATAAGAGCAGCAATAACAATCAGCCCCACCTTGAAAATAATCCCAAGCTTCATCACGAACATCAAGCCTACCAGGAGTATAAGCATCAATATATGCGACACAAACGACACATCAAGCGCCCTCTTTACACCGAAAACAGATGGCACAGAATACAACTTATTCTTGATATCAAAATCAATGTCCTGAAGCGAATAAATAATATCAAAACCCGCTACCCATAATGTAACAGCAAAAAGAAGCAGAAGCATGGCAATTTCTGCTTCGCTGAATGGAAAATTAAATGTCCCCGTTACTGCAAGCCATCCTCCCACAGGAGCATAACCAAGGTTCATCCCCAGGACAAAATGCGATATGGGAAGAGACCTTTTAAGATACGGATATATTATTGACGTAACCGGAATGACTGGCGCAAGCACAAGGCATAGCGGATTCAGTTTGTAGGCAGAGTAAAACAGGAAAAAATAAGAGATGAGTATTAATCCCCATACTTCGGATAATGTTATCTTACCAGCAGGCAGCTCGCGATTTGCTGTCCTCGGGTTTTTTGCATCGATATCCTTATCAATAAGATTATTCAGCGCCATCGCAGCGCTTCGCGCCCCCAGGAATGCAAGCCCGACCCAGAACAAAACCCGAAGTTCAGGAACACCCTTACTTGCCAGGATTGCCCCAAGATAAGCAAAAGGGATGGCAAAAAGCGTATGCTTCAGCACAACAAAATCTGCATATAATTTCAATTTTTTTAACATCAAAAATCTTTTCTCTCTTGACCGATATTTACTACCTGATAGCAATGATCAATCTTTATTTTATCGGCTCGGCTGGAAGTGGCAAATCTTCACTTACAAATGCTTTTTTTGGATGGATGGAAAATCAGAGATATGATGCAATTACGGTAAACCTTGACCCCGGCATCGAAAATGCTCCTTATGTCCCTGATGTGGATATCCGTGACTGGGTAAAATTGGACGATGTAATGAAGGAATATGGAGTTGGGCCAAACGGAGCACAGATCATAGCAGCGGACCTTCTTGCTTTAAATATCGATGAGATGAAAGAGATAATTGAAAGCTATGAACCCGATTATGTTATTTTTGACACGCCCGGGCAGATGGAACTATTTGTCCTTAGACAATCGGGAAAATTCCTCATTGACACCCTTGGCGCCGATCAGTCGATTATCGGTTTTCTCTATGACCCAATAATCTCAAAAACCCCATCGGGATTTATTTCATTAATGCTCCAGGCGGCATCTGTTCAGATGCGGTTCAACGTCCCTTTCTTAAATATCCTTCCAAAATCAGATCTGCTAAAAGATGATGAACGCGAGAAAATAATTAACTGGAGCAGGAATATTATGGATCTTGAAGATGATATCCATAATGAGGTACCTACGATGCAAAGCCAGCTAAGTATTGAATTCCTTTCGGCGCTCAAATCATTTGGGGCAAGCCAGAATATTATTCCGGTCTCATCGACTTATGGATCAGGCATGGAAGATATATACAATACAGTGCAGCAGATATATTATGGAGGAGAAGACCTGGGCAAGGACTGATTATAGTCCAAGCTCTTTCCATATATTATCCACTCGTGTTTTTACTCCAGTATCCATTTTCAAAGCATCAGGCCATTCCCGGTTGAATCCTTCGTTCGGTCCTTTTCTCGTGGCGTCAATTCCCATTTTGGAACCGAGGTTGGCCATTTTCGAAGCATGATCAAGCGTATCTGTCGGCGCATTATCAATGATCGTGACATCCCTGGAAGGATCCATTCGCGTTGTCGCTGCCCAGAGAACTTCCCTCATATCCTGCACATTTACATCATCATCAAGCACGATTATGGTCTTTGCGAACATCATCTGCCCCATTCCCCATAGTGCGAACATGACTTTTTTAGCATGCCCAGGATACCGTTTTTTTATTGATACAATGCACAGGTTATGGAAAACGGCTTCAACAGGCAGGTTGACATCGACAATTTCAGGAAGCTGCGCTTTCATGAGAGGAAGGAAGATCCTTTCAGTTGCTTTCCCCAGATATGCATCTTCCATCGGCGGTATACCTACAATGGTCGCATGATAAATGGGGTTCCTGCGGTGTGTAATGCATGTTACATGGAACACCGGGAATTCATCTGCAAGTGAATAATATCCTGTGTGGTCGCCAAAAGGTCCTTCTGTGCGGCGCTCTTTTTCATCAACATATCCTTCAAGGATAATTTCAGCATGTGAGGGAACATAAAGGTCAACTGTTTCGCATTTAACGAGCTCCACGTTCTTTTTACGCAGGAATCCTGCAAACATCATCTCATCGATATTATCGGGAAGCGGCGCAGTTGCCGAATATACAACAGAAGGATCTGCCCCGATAGCGACGGCAACCTCGATTTTTCCGTTGCCTGCCGAATCCGCATAATCTCTCGCCCCGTGTTTATGGATATGCCAGTGCATACCTGTGGTTTTTCCGTCATAGACCTGCATCCTGTACATCCCTACATTCTGCTTCTGGGTTTTTGGGTTTTTTGTGAATACAAGAGGAAGCGTTATAAAGCGTCCCCCGTCTTCCGGCCAGCATTTCAATATGGGAAGGTCATCAAGTGAAAAACCTTCTTTAATAATTATTTCTTTGCAGGGGCCTGATTTTACATATTTTGGGGCAAATGATGTAAGTTCAACGACCTCGGGAAGCTTCTTTATTCCTTCCCATAACCCGGATGGGGCTTCAAATTCCATGAGTTTGCGTATCCTTGCTCCGATGTCATCAAGATCATTTACATCAAGTGCAAGACACATTCGTTCCATTGTACCGAAAGCATTGGCAAATACAGGCATCTTATAGCCTTTTATGTTTTCAAAAAGAAGTGCAGGGCCTTTATTTTTAACACATCGGTCAAGAATTTCAGTGATCTCAAGCTCTGCGCTTACTTCTGTTTTTATCCGCTTCAGAAGTCCTCGTTTTTCGAGAATTCCAATGAACTCCCGTAAATCCTTATATGCCACTATACGCCCTCTGAAATACTGATGTTTCTTTCTTCATTATTTTTTGGCTTCAATGATGCAGCTTTTAAAAGACAGGATCGGTGTATATATCCCATTTGTTTTTTCTTCCAGTTGCCGGATTCATCGCTCATTCCTTCTACGGGTTCGTAAATTATGAGTATATCCCTTGCATCCTCTGGGAACATGAGTTTCACAAAATCGTCGCATATCAGGCATTTTTTCCAGCGGGTATATTTACGTTCAGTCATATTATACTGATTGCGTTACGGGAATATATATAGATGCCGTCACGGTATGTTAGCTTGTTCCGGTCAGATATTCAGTGTATATATTAATGCTCATCATTATTATGACAGTAAACTATAAATACTTTAGTTCGCATATGTACGAATTGTAGTGGGCCGAGAAAAATTTTTTTTCAATCTACACACCATAAATCCCAAAAGCCCACTACCTCCTATTCAGAATAAATACTCATGTTTACAACAACCGTAATCTATAAATACTATTGTTCGTATATATACGAATTGTAGTGGGCAGAGAAATTTTTTATATACCACCATAATCCCCCTTTCTGCCCACTTACTTATCATATTTGAAATGGGAAATATTATCTAACTGATTCTTTCAAGGATATTTTTTTAAATCCGTTACGCGAATAAATCCAAAAAATCGCGTTACGCAATTAAATGTAAATTAAATTACATAGTTAGTTCGTTCTCATACGAAACAATTATTACCTCCGAGTAGAAATATGAAATGTGATAAAAGGGGGTCTTCGATATGAATACGAATGAAATATTTAAGAATAGGAAGTTAGGACTTGGAGTTGCCTCATTGATAGGGTTAGCGTTTATAGGTTTTACTGTCGGATGGGTATTTCTGATCCCAATCGCAGCATTCGCATTCCTGTTATATGGTTATGTTGTATATACCAGGGAGCAAAAACACAGGATCAATTTGAAATATAAACCTACTGAAGCTATGAAAGCAATTGCTCGCAAGGAAATGGAACTCAAGAAAGAAAAAGAAAGACTGATGTATGAACAACATCATAGCGAAATAAAATAGTAATAAATTATATATTATTGTATATTTATTTATAACCTCAAAGCATATCCAGAGGGCTTTTGATTTTCTTAATCTCATCACTTGAAACCTGAGTATATATCTGCGTAGTCTGTAAATTCGAGTGCCCAAGCAGCTTTTGTATCTTCCTTATATCCACGCCGTTCTCAAGAAGATGTGTGGCAAAAGAATGCCGGAGCGTGTGCACATGCACGGGTTTCTCGATGCCGGCGCGCACAGCAGATACTTTTATAGCGTGCTGAAGACCGCGCGGAGACATTTTCCTGCCATTTACAGAAAAAATGTATCCTTTACCATTGGTGCCCGTTTTTTCCATATAGGTCAGAAGGTCTTTCCTGAACAATTCTGAAATAATGAATATCCTGTCCTTTGATCCTTTTCCCAGGCGCACCCAGCCGATACCGTCATTCAGGTCAAGGTTTGAGTATTGCAAGTTGCTGCATTCCGAAAGCCTTAAGCCTGTGGAGTAAAGGAGTTCAATTAAAAGCTTGTGCTTTATGTTTTTTGTATTGTCAATAAGTTTTCTTATTTCATCGCGGCTCAGTACCACTGGCAGTTCTTTTGTTGCTTTTGGCGTCTTTATCAAAGACATGTTTTTCCCGAGCATATCAGAATAGAAAAATTTAATGGCTGCTTTTATGAGGGCGATCGAGGAATTTGATAACGAATCATCTGACATTTTTGATGCCAGGAACTCCTTGATATCATCGTCCTTTATATCTTCCGGATTCTTTTTAATGAATTCAAGGAACTTATGATTGTAGAAGAGATACATCTTCGAGGTCTGCTTGGAAAATCCTCTAAGCTTTAACTCGGTTTCAAGTTTCTTCAATGATAATGGAAGTTCATCTTGCATAATATCCCTATTTTTAGCATTTCGGGTATATAAAAACTGCGTATAATCCACATTATACGCAGTTTTAGCTGAATTTTGCCCTTTTTCCGTATTTTTGCATCAAAAACGCATAATATATTTTTAAGCAAAAAAATATCTGATTGGTAATTGCTGTCTGAGATAGATGACCTTTGCCTGATTATAGAACGTGCCCTATAAATTAAAATAAGAGGTTTAAATAAAAATATTGTATCTAATTCCCGTAACGGAAAGTAAATGAGGGAATTGCGTAACGGGAATTTACAGGATAAATTGCGTAACGGGATTTGTAGGCCTTAATTTTCTATAAAATCTCCAATCAGTCTCAGAACGCGGATGACGCTGATTATGCAGATTTACACGGATAATCCGCGCGTATCCGCGTAATCCGCCCAATCCGTGTTCTATGTCCTGATTTTACTCTTCTCAGAGGATATTGAGAACAATATTTATTTAACTACACCAGATAATGAAAAAAAGTATGCAGGGCTCTAAATAAAAACAATGAGGCCCGGGCCGGGATTCGAACCCGGGTCGTAGGATCCACAGTCCCATAGGATAACCAGCTACCCCACCCAGGCACATTGATTCATTGATGGGGGCATCCCGTAATTGTATCGGTAAATGATAAAGGTTTTGTTCCATAATGGTCATTTTTGAATTATGGGAGATTAGGTAAGGTTTCGATTTGTATCGGTGGTTTGGATGGGATAAAGTTTCTTACTCAATAATCGTGATGTATAGGCTATTCATATTTAGACGTAGAAAATTTTTTTGGGAAATGATAAAAATATTTTTTATCTGTAGAGTCCGGATATTTTTTCGCTGATTTTTTTTGTTATTCCTTGATTCCACATTCATATTTTGTTTCACCATCCAAAAGTCTTAAAAAATTGTCCTAAGATTGTTTCAGGCTGCATTTTTCGAACAAAAGCTTCATTTGGAGTTTCACCCCATTCAAGTTTCAAAGAACCATGAATTCTATCATTATACCAATCCTTGAATTCATTTGCTGAATTAAATTTATTTCTATGCTTGAGATATTCTTGAAACCACCTTTCAATCTTGCCATTGGTTTGTGGATTGTTTCTTCGTGATGGTATATGTTTAATTCCTTTTGATTCAAGATAATCTCGAAAAACAGAATCCGCTTCACCATTCTTGTCTTTTTTATTTGGATAAAATTGTGAACCTCTATCCATATTGATAGCCTGAATCAACCCGTTGGCCTCCAAAGCTTCTTGTTCCGCAACTTTCAATATCTCTAAAGCATTATCAGTCGTTGCATTATTGAATTCTCCAATTGAAAGGATCTTCCTGGAAGCATCATCTTCAAAGGCGATCACATGAATTCCTTCATTTTCCATATAATCCGCATGAAGCAACGATAATCTATGCTTCCGCTCATACCTGCATCGGTTTCTTTTTTTCTGTTTTTTAGGGTCAGGTTTCGCTATTCCGATTTCCAAAAGATATTCATGAATTTTATTTTGAGGAATGTTTTGTTTATATCTTTTTAGTATATGGTGCCTGAGCATTCTTGCACCAAAAAATGATTCGCTGTATGCTTGTTTTATTATTTTTTTCTGTTCTTCTGTAAGGTGCACTTTAGGTCGTCTTTTTGGATTCAAAATCGGATATTTCCCGGTTTCTTTGAAGATTTTCACTAATTGCTCTATTCGTCTTGAAGAGACATCAAATGTATTGGCTACCTCATCAACGGTTTCACCCTTTTTGATTACCCAATCGATTCCTAACTTGATCTTCCGGTTAGTCATCTTCACCATGGGCTCTGATGACTTGTAATTCGCAGAAAAATCCTGACGAAATAATTTCAGGACTCTACAAAAATATTTTTTATCCACAAAATATTTAAATAATGAAAGTATAGAAACAAGGAGGTATTGTTTTCATGGTAAACAAGATGAGAAAACTTGAGGATATTGATCTGAGTAAAGTAATAATTAGCGATTCTAACGTGAGAAAACTGAATATTGAAGATGAAATAGATAGCTTAATGGAAAGCCTACGAGAAATTGGTCTATTACACCCTGTTGAAGCCAGAAAGATTGGAGAACGCTACCAAATTATTGCAGGTCAGAGAAGAACAATTGCTGCAAAGAAGCTTGGGTGGCCAACTATTCCAGCGTTTATCACAGAGGAGAATGAGGGCGAAGATGTTATTCGTTCCTTAATTGAAAATATAGAGCGCCAAGATATTGACCCACAGGACAAAGCTAATGCAGTAATACATCTAAAGAGTATTTATGGAACTTGGGATGCTGTTGCTAAGAAATTACATAAGAATCTAATAACTATCAGAAATTGGGCAGGGTACGATGCAATTCCAGAAAAAATCAAGGATATGGTTTCTGAAAAGAAGCTCCCAAAAGGTGCGGCAACCGATTTACTTTGGAGTAGGGTATCTGAAGATGAAATGGTTAATATTGCAGAGAAATTATCGACGATGATACCTGCGATAAGAAAGGATGTATTAGCGTTTATCAAGGCAAATCCAGAAGCTACAGTTGATGATATAGATGAATTGCTTACGGGTCCTAGTGAAACTGAAAACGAAGGTCTAAGTATTGTCCTAACCTTTTCTCCAAAGGTTTCACAAGCAATAACGGAGGAATGTTCTAAGAGAGGAGAGGAGCCAGAAGTATTTGTTAACACTCTTGTCGTTGGTCACTTAGATAAAAAGGGACTATTGGGGTGATAGCATATGAATGGTGATTTAGTGAAAAAGGAATCTACAATTCCAATAGAACAATTTAAAAAGAAAAAAGGTAACAAAAACAGTCTAAACATTATTATGGTTTCTCCAAAACCAAATTTGGTAAAACGTTTGAAGAAAACCGCAATCGAACAGAACACTAATATGGGTGCTTTGGTTGAGGCTATAATTGAAGAATGGTTTTTACTGAAGAAAAAAGATGAAAACGAACGGCTCAATGAGATAGAACAGAAATTGGATGAATTGACGTTATCATTCAAAAATGGAACTTCTATTATTAGGAAGAATATACAATCAATGAAGACAAAATCTGAAACGGAACGCATCAAGTCTAAACAAACCACCCTTTAAACTACTACGAAAATAATGGGAAAATAATGCCTTGCTCAGAGAGTATATATTGAATGAAGAAAATGAACTTTAAAAATCAAAAATTAACGAGGCAATTTATCTAAATATCTAGTGAAGTAATATTATAATAATGGTATAATGCTGATTCTTTGATGCCAGTGGATGCTAAACTTCCCATCTTTTGAAGATAAACTCTATGATTCGTTTCTCTCTTGCTTGTATCTGTTTTTCATCCCACTCTGATGAACTGGCAAGTTCTCTCTGAACTCTTAAATTAGAATCTTTGTAGTCTTCCTTTTTGTCAACAAAAGGACTGTTGCGCCATTTAGAATTCCACGAGTCAGAGGCAAGTGTTAGATTTCCTAGCTTATCTTTATACTGTTCATGAATATCCTCTAATTCATCGCTTAATTTTAGTTTTGATGTGTCTGTAGCCCATATATGCTCTATTTCAAATTTTTCAGATAGAATGTTTTTCAGATGTATGTCTAATGGTTCTTTTGCCTCTTCCCTCAAAAACTTCTCGTACTCAAAAAGTAAATATTTTTTATCAGCGGTATCAACCCTATTATAAAAATCTTCGGTGGTTAGGTTTATATTAAATTCTTTATTGCCTTGATACTCATGTATAATATTCATAAGTTTTTTTATTAATTCAATATGCATCGTCTTATTGCTTCGAACTTCATATGCTAATGAGTAGATTGAATTTATCCCCGCATCCGACCTTTTCCTGCCTATGCTGTATACTCTGAACGAAAAAATTTCTATTATCATTAAAAGCTTCTCTATTTTTTCTTGCTCGTCTTTAAATCGAATCCAAGAAGCGATTAGGAGAGGATAAAAATTTGCTACTCTTCCTAAAATATATATTTTATCGAATAAAATTCCTATTTCGTCATCTTTTTTGTAAATTATTATTTCTTTTAATGCAAAGAATGCTTTTTCTAAATCTTTCGTATATTCCAGAACAAAGTTTAAACATTTCTCTTTATTTTCTCTGTAAAAGCCTCTAATTTTTTCCTTCAAAAAGTCCAAATATCTGTAAGAAGTCTTGATATCGCTCGATACATAAACGATAAAATGATATCTTTGTATATCATCTTCGTTTAAGTCCTTTCCTCTTACTGTAGTTCTTATTTCCTCAAAATCTCTGAATATTCTGGAAAAACCATCATTTATCTGTCTTAAATAGGATGTCGAATCTCCAGATTCTTTAGGTACAGTTAAATATACCATTTGCATCAAGAAACTTTTTGTCTTTTCCAAATTGGTTAACTGCTTGCCTCTATCATTGACAGTTTCAAAAATCCGTGCTGCATCGGCATCATTTTCAACTGGATATATTATTATTTCCAAATTGCCTATCTTGTCTATAAATTGACCGAGGAAATCTCCAAATTTCTTTGCTTCCGATTTCTCAATTTTCTCCAGTTTCTTTCTAAATAAAAATTTAGCCTCTTTTAATCTTCTCTGCGAGGATGTTAATGTTGCATCAGGATATTCCGTATCATCTATAACATAGCTGCGAAAAAAAACGTTGTCATCCCCAAGCAATTCTAATTTATAGATGGTTTTGTATTTTAAATATTCTTCTTCTAATTTGGTTAGCTCTTCCTTGGTTTCATCAGTTTCATCGCCAAGGCTATTTAAGTGTGATATAATTTCTCTCAGAAGTATTAGCACAGTAGTTATTCTCTGCTGCCCATCTATTATATCGTAGATTTCATAAGTCTTCAATCCATGCTTCTCTTCTTTAGCCTTTTTCATTAGAATCGTTCCAAAATAATGTTTTTTGTAGGGATCTAAATAAAGAAGGTCGTCCCATAAGTCTTCCAATTGTTTTTTATCCCATGAAAAATTACGCTGATAAACGGGTATCTGGAAAATTCTATCCCCAATAATTAAATCTTTAAATTTTACAATTCCCTTTTCCATTTTTATTCCCACTATTCTTGTCATTAATGTTATAATAATCTATTTGAGCGGTGCTTCTTGCTCTTTTTCTTTTTGATACAAGAGTATGCTATTTGTGTATTAAAGAGACAGTTACAATTCTTATTGATGAATAAAATTAGATCCAATTAGCAGCATAACTATTTAATATAAATTTTCAAGCTTCGCTTTGCGATCTTTGAGCCCTTTGCGGTGTGCACGATCGAATGCAGCCAAATCAGAAAAGCTCTTCCGCCGCAACCACTGCATTTTCATAATTAGCCGGATATGCTTTCAGCTTTATTTTTGCAATGATCGTATCAGCAGTTGTTGCAAGCCTTACCCTTCCTTCAAAAGCAGCCTGCTTATCGAACCTGATATGAAAACAGCATTCGTCATCGATCCTCTCGCACCGTTCATTCCTTAACTTTTCAAGTTCATATTCTGGCAAACTTGATTTTAAAATATCGATAAAACGAGCGCAGTCTTTACCTTTGATCTGTCCCTGAAGTAAGGTGATCGGATTGCCAAAATGACCTTCGGTCTGTGTTTCATTAATTTTATTATCAAAAAGAAAAAGTGACAGGGCAGTTTTTACCCTGTCATCACTTTCGGTTGCATGAACGCTTGCCCGAAAAGTGATATAATGTATACTCATTTACCAGTATTGTCGTGAGATCTGAGGCTGGGTCTTGTTTTCTCTGTTCCTATGCCCTTGTGCCTCTGGCCTCTGCCCTTTCTGCCTGCGCTTGTCTTTCCTCTGAATACGCGGCCTTTCTGAGTATTACTGCACATCCATTTAAGGTTCTTATCAACCTTTATCGAAGGATGGTTCGGGTCAACGACTATTACCTCATACCATTTGTGTTTGCCGTCCTGGCCTACCCAATAACTGTTCAATACCTGCATATTTGGGAATCTGCGTGCAACACGCTCTTCACCAATACTTTGGATGCTCTTTCCAGGTGTGATCTTATTGACGCCCATGTGCTTGGTTCGTCTTCCGCGCTGCCATCTTGATTTTCGCCTGCCACCGCGTCTTATTCTCACGCGTGCGACTGCAATACCCTGTTTTGCCTTAAAACCAAGGGCTCTTGCCCTGTCAAGTCTTGTCGGATGGTCCAGCCTTGTTACTGCCGGTTCGCGTCTCCAAACCTGCATCCTTTCCCATAAGAGTTCACCGACATCCGATTCGTCGGGTTTTTTCCATGCGTCCCTGATGTACGCGTACATTGATTTCATTGTTTTCTCCAGTGTAGTTTTACGGTTCAGCCTTATCAGGCCACATCCCTGCGGGATTTTCTCCCGCCACTTCTTGCCTTTAAGAAGTTCATTGTAGTTAAAGATATCTTAGATTTTAATATTATATGAGCATCTATAATATAATATGGTGAATTGTACCCCAACCTATATAAAGCTTTAAATACCCTATATAAACGTGAGAATATGGTAAATACTACGGAACCAAAGAAAACTATAAAAATTGAAAATGTGGTTGCATCGACAGCTATCGGGGCAAAACTTGACCTCAATGAGGTTATCAGGGTCCTTGAAGGAGCGGATTATAATAAGGAGAGATTCCCCGGTGTTGTTTACAGGACTGCAAACCCTAAAACCGCAGCTTTGATCTTCGGAAGCGGAAAGATCGTCTGCACAGGAGCAAAAAGTATTGCTGATGTGGGTGTGGGTCTTAACAAGGTGTTTGATAAATTAAAGACAATGGGTGTTGATATACCAGCAAAACCGGAAATAGTGATACAGAATATCGTGGCCTCAGCCGATCTCGGAAGAGTGCTGAACCTTAACGCCATAGCCATTGGCCTTGGACTTGAGAATATCGAATATGAACCTGAACAGTTCCCTGGTCTTGTTTACAGGCTGTCAGTCCCGAAAGTTGTCATGCTTTTATTCGGATCAGGTAAACTTGTAGTAACTGGTGGAAAGAAACCTGAAGACGCTGAAGCAGCAGTTGAAAAGATAGTACTTGAACTTGACGGATTGGGTCTGTTATAGACCAATATTCAAGTTTCTTTTATTTTTAGACACGTTCTGGGGATACCTATGAAAGTCCTTTTGATCGGAGGCGGAGGAAGGGAACACGCCATCGCAGAATCCGTTGCCCGAAGTTCTAAGAATCCACAGCTTTTTGCCGTTATGAGCAAGAAAAATCCCGGTATAGCACGTTTATGTAAAGATTTCCTGCTTATAAAGGAGACAGACCCGGCAGTTGTAGATTTTGCTATAAAAAACAATATTGAACTTGCCATAATCGGTCCTGAAGCTCCTCTTGAGGCTGGTATTTCGGATAGGTTATGGAATGCCGGGATCCCGGTCGTAGGACCGCGCCGCCTGGCAGCCCGGATCGAATTTGATAAGGCATGGACCCGCGATTTTATGACAAAATACGGAATTCCGGGATGTCCGGGTTTTAAAGTTTTCAGGAAGGGAGAAAGCGGCACAGATGAATTTATCGACGATCTGGGTGATGTCGTGATAAAACCAGCAGGCCTCACAGGCGGAAAAGGCGTCAGGGTGATGGGAGACCATTTTGGCATTCAAGGCGCGAAGGACTATGCAAAAGAAGTCCTGAAAAATGACGATGTTGTGATCGAAGAGCGGTTGATTGGCGAGGAATTTACGGTACAGGCATTCGTGGATGGTAAAACCCTTGCATTTGCTCCTTCTGTCCAGGATCATAAACGGGCGTTCGATGGCGATAAAGGGCCCAATACAGGCGGGATGGGCTCATACAATGATTCAAAAGATATTTTGCCTTTTATGAAAGAATCCGATTACATCGATGCCAAAAAAATCATGAACGATACAGTGAGGGCAATCCAAAAAGAAACAGGTGTTCCTTACCAGGGCATCCTGTATGGCCAGTTCATGGCAACGGCTTATGGTATATCGGTCATAGAATTCAATGCGCGTTTTGGCGACCCGGAAGCAATGAATGTTCTGCCTCTTCTTGAAAATGATTTCCTTGAGGTCTGTTCAAATATCGTTAACGAGACACTTGATAAGATCAATGTCAAATTTAAAAAACAGGCAACGGTGTGCAAGTATGCAGTACCTTCTGGCTATCCTGATAATCCGGTGAAGGATTCTGTGGTGGAAATTGATAAAATGAAAGATTCTCTTCTTTTCTATTCAAGCGTGTATGAGAAAGATAATAAAATATATACGACTGGTTCAAGAGCTCTTGCTGTCCTTGGGATTGCTGATACTATCAGGGATGCAGAAAAGAAGGCCCAGGACGGCCTGTCATGTTTGAAAGGAGAATTGCACAGCAGGCGTGATATCGGAACAGATGAGCTCATCATGAAAAGAATTCAGCATATGAAAGAGTTAAGGGCTAACTAAAACATATAGAATATTATTATGGATAATGATACCACAAATAAAGAATTGGAAAAGAAGCCTGAAAAAGATAAGTCACTTGAAAATCTTGAGCGGATGCTTGAGAAATTGCCTGAAAATGCAAAAAAGCCGATCCTTGACCTGATAAATAAACGAAAAGTCGAGCTTGGACTTTTAAAATCGGAATTAAAGCCGCTGGGTTATAAATTGAAAAAAAGAAAAGCAAAACCACAGCCTAAGCCGCAGACGAAAGAAAGTATGGAATCACTTCGAAAAATTGCCGCGAATATTGGAACGGTTAAAGAAATACAGAAAACAGATTTTCATGATGTGGATGTCAAAGACCAGCCTCTGAAAAAAGAGACAAAAGCATTGGAAGAGGTTGATTCATACAAATACTGAGCCATTCATTTTTAATTGCTTTTAATCGCTATGACATTACCCAGGCTTATAATCCGGAAGATCAGACAGCAAGGACTGATTTCTTTTCATGATTTCATGGAAATGGCATTGTATTACCCCGGGCTTGGGTTTTACACATCAGATAAAGAGAAAATAGGACGAGCAGGAGATTATTATACAAGTTCAAATCTCACCCCCGCATTTGGTGAACTGCTGGGAAGACAAATCGAAGATATGTGGCATATACTTGGAGAAAAAGAGTTCACTGTTGTGGAAATGGGCGCTGGCATGGGTATTCTTTCAGGAGATGTCTTATCATATCTAAAAAGAAATCATGAATTTATCCGGAAATTAAATTACTGCATCGTGGAAAAAAGCCCTTCTTTGCGAAAAGAACAAAAAAAACGATTGAGTAATGAAAATGTAAATTGGCTCGATTCGATAAACGATCTTAAGGGAATGGAGGGTTGTATTTATTCCAATGAACTTCCGGATGCATTTCCCGTGCATGCGGTAGTAATGGAAAATGAACTCATGGAGGTCTTTGTGGGGTATGAAAAAAATTTCATTGAGGTATTAAAACCTGCTTCTACTCAACTAAAGGATTATTTCAAAGAACTGAATATAACATTGCCTTCTGGATATCGCACCGAGATAAACCTTGATGCCATAAAATGGGTCCGGGAGATCAGTTCAGCCTTAGAAAAAGGTTTTGTCATAACGATAGATTACGGTTATCCATCCAGTGAGCTTTACCAGGAATACAGGAACTGCGGCACTCTCATGTGCTATTATAACCATTCGGTGAATGAGTCGCCGTTTGAGCATATCGGGGAACAGGATATGACATCTCATGTCAATTTCTCGGCATTGGATCACTGGGGACAAAAATCCGGGCTTGAATTGAGCGGTTTCACAGACCAGGCGCATTTTCTAATGGGGCTTGGGATCGACGAATACCTGAAAGATTTGCAGGAAAAAAGTCCAATGGATTATTATAAGAAAATGCTTCCCATAAAATCGCTGATAATGGATATGGGCGAGACATTCAAAGTCATGATACAGAAAAAAGGAGTCAAGCGTGCGGAATTATCGGGTTTGAAGTTCCCGTCCCGTCAATCCTTGAAATGAAAATCAAAAAGAAAAAAATGTAAAATCAGATGACAAGACACATCGGTTCTTCGCAGCAGATAATTTCACCTGCGCTATCTGAAGCGCAGACCATTTCACATCCGCAAATCTCACAATAATATGTTTGCCCTGATTCTGCTTTGGCGGCTTTCTTTGTCCTCACTTTCTTTTTTGGTTTTGCAGCTGCTGTTCCGGATTTCCTTGATGTTATTTTACCTCTTTCACTCCACCACGAAGACGCAGACGATGTGGTAGGTTTTGATGCACTTTCTTTGGCCATAAAATTTTACCTCCATTCCTTATGATTAATAATTAAGCAATGCTAGCATTTATACATATCGGTCTGTCAAAACTCTTAACTATGTTGCAGCAAATATTAGAGAATATGGCGGATGATACGGCTAATGAAATAATCGCCTTATTGAAAAAAGAATATCCTGGAGTAAAGATCGCACTTCATTATTCAGACCCCCTGGAATTATTGATCGCTACAATTCTATCCGCACAATGCACGGATAAGCAGGTAAATGGGGTCACAAAAATACTCTTTAAGAAGTACAGGACACCACAGGATTATATCAAAACCTCCCAGGAAGAACTTGAAAAGGACATTTATTCTACGGGATTCTACAGGAACAAGGCAAAAAATATAAAGGAATTATCTAAAATTCTTGTTAATGATTTTAATTCAAAAGTCCCTGATACCATGGAAGCTCTCCTTACGCTCCCTGGTGTGGGACGAAAGACTGCAAATATTGTATTATCAGGTGGGTTCGGGAAAATTGAAGGGATAGCTGTTGATACACATGTGCAAAGGATTGCCTTCAGGCTGGGATTTACTGCAAACACGAGTCCGGAAAAAATTGAAAAAGACCTGATGAAGATCATCCCTGAGAATGATTGGGCTATTTTAACACTTCTTCTGATACACCATGGGCGAAAAATATGCACGGCCAGGAAACCGCTGTGCGGGGAATGCATATTGAATAAACTATGCAAAAGTGCTTTTACTTTTGGATGAGAACATGGCTCTTTCGAAATACCAGGAAATAAGGGAGTTTACAAAATTCGGGAAAAAACTCATCGACAGCGGGCTTGTGGAATCGCAATTCGGAAATATCAGTATCCGTAATGGCGATAAGATGCTTATCACCAGAACCGGAGTTCATCTTGATGAGATAAACAAGAACAGTGTTGTGGAATTGGATATTGATAAACCCTCAAATCTTGATACCATTGCTTCATCAGAAACCATAGTCCACAGGACTGTATACAAAAATACTCCGGCGCTTTCGGTCATCCATGCACACCCGATATTTGCAGTTATTGAGTCAATGCTTGTTGAAAATGAAACCATTGTTCCGATAAACATTGAAGGTGAATATTTCCTTCAGGAAATACCAGTAGTGAAAGGCGCTACAGGATCGCCAGGACTTGCAGATAAAACCTCGCAGGCGCTTCGTAGCCATAAAGGCGTTATTGTTTTTGGCCACGGGACATTTTCTGCTGGAAAAACGCTGGAGGAAGCTTATTTTGTTACTGCACTGGTGGAACAGAGTTGTAAAATGAAGTACTATTTAGATATGGCAAAAAGATCGACAATGCATTGAAGCATATCTCGATCATAGCCCAATGTTCATTCTAAAAGACTGCTGAAATCGAAAGGTTCAACTTCTTTTTTCAGACTGGTTTTTTGTTTTGGTTTAGATTCAGGAGCTTTGCCTTTGCCCAAAGTTTTGAAGATTTTATCTTCCGTAACATCAAGTATATTCATAGATTTCGCCACTGCCCATATGACTTTCATAAATATAAATTAAAGCTTTTTTTCAGACATTCTCATTCTGGTAAACGCCGGAATATCCTTTTCCGACTTCTTCCCCAAGCCTGAAAAACAAAAGCTGCAGAACACGAGCATCTTTTTTTACCCTGAATCCTTTCTCATTATATACAACAAGAAGGCTCTCGGATCTTCCGCTGTAACCCGCATCCCATACAGCAGTTTCCACGGTCACGCCACAGCGGAGTAAGCTTGAGCGCGGTTTTGCGATAGCTGCGAGGTTTTTAGGGATATTCACGATCTCGTTGAATACAATTTTATAGCTTCCCTGCGGTAAATGCAGCCACCCGTCCTTATCGAAATCAAGATTTTTTGTCTGGGGGAGTTCCCTTTGCGAGTTGTCAAAAGCGATAGAACCCGGACCGTCATGAAATTCTACGCGCTGAAGGGTTAGTTCGACACCGTTGGGCTGTACCTGGATATCCGGGTCGATCATTTTTTCGACTAGGGGGGGCTTTTCATTGATGAGGGAGATCAATTCGTCATGGGATAACATAGGCGCAAAATTACAGCGGGAACGGATAAACATTTTGAAAAAAACCGCAAATAAGAGAATACGTTACGCAATTTTTTGATCTGTTTCGCGTTACGCAATTTATGTATATATCCCGTTACGGTATGTAGTCGAAAGGCTTGGAGGAAATTTAGCAGGGATTAGGCTCCTGAATTATAATATTGTATTTGGCTGATGAGATATAAAATAGTAACCTGAGTAAATGGATGTATTTTCAGGCAATTGGGGCCTCGCTCCAAATCCGGGCGCTTAGTCAGCGACAGGGAGGAGCGCAGGGATGATTTGGGCTGGAGGATGCGGAAAACCGAATAACGATAGAAGAGCATGGGATAATTGAATAACAAACCGCTGATAAACACAGATGAACGCAGATTAATTGCTATGCTTATTGAAATTTAATTTAAAAATGGTTCATAACCCTAATTATTAAATCAAAACAATAAAATTCCGGCGCGCCCGAAAATCACGATGCATATCTGCGTTTATTTGCGTTCATCTGCGGTTACTTTGCCGGATTAAACATAAGAATCAATATCAGCGCGCCAGAAAGAATACTTATTTGTGCTATTTT
Organism: uncultured archaeon; assembly: GCA_902384525.1. Taxonomy (GTDB): domain Archaea; phylum Halobacteriota; class Methanosarcinia; order Methanosarcinales; family Methanoperedenaceae; genus Methanoperedens. The sequence goes on along the minus strand of CABMCA010000002.1, from coordinate 36,143 downwards.
GACTGATATGCATCGACATTATCAGATGTTCAAAAATCATACTAAAACCGCTTCCACATAAATATCACTTTTTATCAAAGGCTGGAATCCATCTGGGTAATAGCTCAGGAACTTCAGGAGCAACAGCATTCAAAAGACGTCAAGCCAACATTTTAATCCTTTCCGCACCAATAAACTCCTAGGGAGAAACTACTTATGCCCATCAGATTTGACAGATTTACAATTAAAGCCCAGGAAGCATTCCAGGACGCACAGACCATAGCACTTGACAGGAACCAGCAGCAGCTTGAAGTCGATCATCTTTTGCTTGCACTCATCAACCAGAAAGAAGGGCTGACACTTCAGCTCCTTCAAAAACTAGTCGCGAATACTACCGGAATAATCTCACGGCTCGAAGACGAGATCAGCAAGCTCCCGCGCGTGGAAGGAGCAGGAGCAGGCCAGGTTTACATGTCCACACGATTGAACAATGTCGCAGAGGCCGCGTTTTCCGAAATGAAGAACCTTCGTGATGAATACCTGAGCACAGAACACCTCCTGCTTGCTATCGCTGATGAAAAAAATGGCATCTCTGCGCGCATTTTGAAAGAGAACGGAGTGTCAAAGAATGCTCTCATGAAATCCCTGAAGGAAGTACGCGGATCATCAACCGTTACAGACCAGAACCCTGAAGCAAAATACGAGGCGCTCAAAAAATATGGCCGCGACCTGACAGAACTTGCCCAGCTCGGGAAGCTTGACCCTGTGATAGGCCGTGACAACGAGATCCGGCGTGTGCTACAGGTGCTCTCGCGGCGCACAAAGAACAATCCTGTTCTCATCGGGGAGCCAGGTGTGGGAAAAACAGCCATTGCGGAAGGTCTGGCGCTTCGAATATTCGCGGGTGATGTTCCTGAGAATATTAAGGACAAGAAAGTAGTGGCGCTTGATATGGGCGCGCTTGTGGCAGGCGCTAAGTTCAGGGGCGAATTCGAAGAACGGCTGAAGGCTGTGATAAAAGAAGTGCAGGATTCACAAGGAGAGGTCATACTTTTCATAGACGAACTACATACCCTCGTGGGCGCATGGGCAGCTGAAGGGGCAATGGATGCATCGAATCTGCTCAAACCTGCTCTAGCCCGCGGAGAACTGCATGTAATCGGCGCCACAACGCTTGATGAATATCGGAAACACATCGAAAAGGATGCTGCGCTTGAACGCCGTTTCCAGCCTGTGCTTGTGGATGAACCCACAGTTGATGAAACTATTTCCATATTGCGCGGCCTGAAAGAAAAATACGAAGTGCATCATGGCGTGAGGATACAGGATGCTGCGCTTGTGGCAGCTGCTATTCTATCAAACAGGTACATAACAGACAGGTTCCTTCCGGACAAAGCTATTGACCTTATCGATGAAGCTGCCTCAAAACTCAGGATAGAGATAGACAGCATGCCTTCTGAGCTTGATGACATTGAGAGAAAGAAACGGCAGCTTGAGATTGAGAAACAGGCGGTCAAAAAAGAAAAAGATGAATATTCAAAGGATCGCCTTGTGAAAATTGATAAGGAACTTTCAGACCTGAAAGAAAAAAGCAGTCAGATGAAAACCCACTGGCAGCTTGAAAAAAATGCAATCCAGAAGATACGAAAGATCAAGGGAGATATCGAAAAAACCCGCATGGACTCTGAGAAGGCTGAGGTTGAAGGGAATCTTGAACGTGCCTCAGAACTTCGTTACGGGGTTCTAATAGGACTTCAGAAGCAGCTGGATGAAGAAAATAAAAAACTTGTCAAACTCCAGAAAGACCAGAAAATGCTCAAAGAAGAGGTTGATGAAGAAGATATCGCAGAAGTAGTATCGAAATGGACGCACATTCCTGTCAGCAAAATGCTCGAAGGTGAGATGCAAAAACTCGTTCGCATGGAAGAGCGCATCAGAGTTCGCGTTATCGGGCAGGAGGAAGCAATTGTTGCGGTTGCCAATGCCGTGAGACGCGGCCGTGCCGGAATTTCAGATCCGAAGCGTCCAATTGGATCGTTTATGTTCCTTGGTCCAACGGGCGTGGGAAAGACAGAACTGGGAAGGGCGCTTGCCGAGTTCATGTTCGACGATGAGGCTGCAATGATCAGGCTTGACATGAGCGAATATATGGAAAAGCACACGGTAGCAAGACTTATCGGCGCGCCGCCTGGATATGTGGGTTATGAAGAAGGGGGACAACTCACAGAAGCCATCAGGCGGCGGCCATATGCAGTCGTTTTATTAGATGAGATAGAAAAGGCGCATCCTGATGTTTTTAATGTCTTGCTCCAGATACTCGATGACGGGAGGCTCACAGACGGTCACGGCAGCACTGTAGATTTCAAGAATACGGTCATAATAATGACTTCCAATATCGGGAGCCAGTGGATTTTTGAACTGTTTGACAAGGAAGATGAAATGAGGAGAAAAGTGATGGAAGTTGTTCGAAGCACATTCAAGCCTGAATTCCTGAACCGACTTGATGAGATCATTATCTTCCATCCGCTTCGGCTTCCGGAGATCATGAAAATAGTGGATATCCAGTTCAATATCCTGAAAAAGCGCCTTACTGAAAGGAAAATAGAAATAAATCTTACTGAATCAGCAAGAGACCTCATTGCAAGAACAGGTTATGACCCATCATACGGCGCAAGACCCTTAAAGAGGACAATCCAGCACAAGATACTTGACCCCCTGGCAATGAAGATACTTGATAAGGAATTCGGCGAGGGAGATTCGATAGAAGTGGATGCAAAAGGCGATGAGCTTATATTCAGGAAAGTGTAATGTCCATAAATATTCGCTGAAATTTTCCAGGATTCACGGCTGTAATTACAGGAATTGATGAAGTGTGTAATCAATATATTTAAGTAGATTAACTGCAAGTTAGGTCAAGAATTATAATATTCCTATTAAAGGGATAGATTATTATATATATATATAGGAGAATAAAAATAATGGCAGATTTCAGAGTAACCATTTCGGACAGTAAAAGTAAACTGGCTTACCAGGTAGCTGTAACAGGCCCGGCAGCCAACAAAATGATCGGAAAAAAAATCGGGGACGTTGTAAGCGGCGATGTTGCAAATATGGCAGGATACACACTTAAGGTAACTGGCGGAACCGATAAGGATGGGTTCGCTATGAGAGGGGATTTACCAGGACCTGCAAGACGAAAGATATTAGTGGCAGGCGGCGTTGGTTATATTCCAAAGGCAGATGGGGTAAAGAAGCGAAAATCCATGAGGGGACAAGAGATTTCATCAGATATTTCACAGATCAACACTGTCATCCTGGAATATGGACAAAAACCTTTGAACGAAATCTTCGTTAAGAAAGAAGGCGAAGAAGCAAAGAAGGAAAAGGAAAGACCAAAGAGCAGAAAATAATCTTTAGATATAGCGATCTGGATATTTATTATCCAGGCGCTAATATTAATATTTTTTTAATTTTTTATTATTATTTTTTAATTGAAAAAAAGTGGTCTAATACTTCCGCTCTATCATATAATCACCAAGTCCAATAAGTATCCTCTTTGCTTCTGATTCAGGGAGCACAACAAGTGCGGCTTTACCTTCATCTACAAAACTAAGCGCCTTGTTCATAGCGTAATCGATGGAACCTGATTCCTTAAGAGTCGTGAGCGCTGAGGAAATCTCGCTTCTGGTTGCGTTGCATTTCCCAAGAGCATCAATACTTATTCCTTTTGAAAGTGCATGGATAATAATAAGAGTACGTTTTCCTTCGATTATATCCCCACCCTGCGCTTTTCCAAGTATTTCCTCAGGAGTGATCAAATCTATCACATCATCATATATCTGGAATCCAACACCTGTCAGCCTGCCAAAATCCCATAAAGCCCTGACATGCTCACGGTTTGCACCGGATAACACTGCTCCTAATTTTAGTGCTGTTGCAAAAAGTACAGCCGTTTTTTTCTCGACCATTCGCATATACTCTTCTTCAGTTACATCCTTACGTGTCTGGAAATTCATATCCATCCACTGGCCTTCGCATATATCGGTGCATGTCTTTGACAGGAGTTCAAGACTTTCAACAAGTCTTTGTGGCTCGCTTTTTGTACATGAAAGTATCTCAAAAGCCTTTGAATAAAGAGCATCCCCGGCAATGATCGCTCTTGGAACACCCCATTTCTTATGAACAGTTGTAAGTCCTCTCCTCAAATCCGCTTCATCCATGATATCATCGTGTATCAGGGTAAAATTATGGACAAGTTCAACAGCGACTGCAGCAGGAAGAACATCATCGGGCTTTCCGCCCACCGCTTCAGATGCCAGCAACAACGCAGATGGCCGAAGTCTTTTTCCTCCGGCATCAAGAAGATGGCGCATGGCTTTATACAGTTCATCCGGCGGAGTAATTGGAAGGAATTTCGGAATAGATTCATCAACCAATTTAGCTTTTTTCTGGAGGATCTCTTCGATCATATATTTTTTATCTCCGTTTTTTAGCATATATCATAAAGATTTTCATAATAACAGTTCCTCTCCATTTCTCATGATATGGACCGTATCGCCGAAGTGGTATCCAGCATCCTCAGCCAGTTCAACATAATGGGAATGCATTACCATATTCCCATGTGATGGGATGACCTGTTCCGGATTCAGCATACGCAGTAGTTCCCAGTGATCTTCCCTAGAAGCATGACCGGATACGTGGACATTTTCATAAATGCGAGCTCCCGCCATTTTCAGTTTTATTTCAAGTGCATGCCTGTTCGCCATAGTCATAGGGCTGGGAATGGTATTTGCAGAGAATATGACTTTATCTCCTGGCTCGATCCTGAATTGTGTTTCTCCATTTGCAATCCTTGTCAGGATGGCATCGGGCTCTCCCTGATGACCGGTAACTATAGGTAGATATTTTTTCTTTCCTTCCTGTGATATGCGTTTCAGGAACTTATCAACTGAGTTCCTGTTACCGTATATTTCAAGATTTTTAGGGAATTTTATATAATCCATCTTCTGGGCTATTGAAAGATAGCGTTCCATTGACCTCCCCAGCAATACAGGGATCCTGTCCATCTCTTCTGCCGCCTGAATAATTGCATTGATACGCGCAACATGTGATGAGAATGTAGTAATAATTACGCCCGATTCTGTTTCTTCCGTGCCCAGAAGTACATCACGAACAAGGTCTTTTGCTATTTGTTCGGATGGTGTTTTCCCGGATAGTCCCGAATTTGTGCTTTCGGTTATCATAGCCCTGACGCCATCTTTACCAATTTTTTTTAGCCTTGCGAAATCCGGAGCTTCGCCGATAGTCGGTGTCCTGTCCAGTTTGAAATCGCTTGCATACAGTACAATTCCTTCGGGAGTATGGATCGCTGCAAAAGCTGAATCCACTATGCTGTGCTGGATACGTATGAACTCGATCTGGATATCCGGTGTAAGATTATATCTTCCACCGATCTTTAAGGGAATAACTTCATTATTTACCCTGAATTTCTTTTCATCTGATATTTCATGCTTAACAAGCTCTGCGGTATATGGTGTGGCTATTATAGGTGCCTTATACCTGTGGGCGAGCTTTGGAATAGCTCCGATATGGTCAAGATGACCGTGTGTGCAGACTATAGCTTTTACGCTTCCGCCTGCATCCTTCATGATGGTATCATCCGGGATTGCCCCCATTTTTATAAGATCCATTGAATGCATTTTGTCTATTTCGACATCTTCATGTATCTGGACCCTGTCCAGCTGTAGTCCCATATCAAGGACAATAATGTCACTGCCTACTCTTACACCGGTCATGTTCCGGCCCATTTCATTATAGCCGCCGACCGCAATAATTCCTATTTCTGTCATTTAAATTACTCCATAATTACTATTATAGTATTTTATTATAATATAATTTATTATACTATGTCTTATATCTTTTTGTTGCAAATTTACCAGTCTCAAATCCTCTCTGCCCCAGGAACTCTTTCGTGCTTCCGCGTATCACTAAAGCGACGTTGCCCAGTTCTTCAATTGTACTGCATCCGCACAAGAACATAGCTACCCGCAATTCTTCAATAATAAGATTCAACCTGTCTGCTACATCCTTATGTCCCTTTAAAGCAGGAGCTACCAGAGGCAATGCAATTCCGCAAAGGGATGCACCCAGTGCGATGGATTTTGCCACATCTATACCTGAACGTATGCCGCCTGTTGCAATTACAGGTATTGAAATACTGGATTCCACAATACTTACTGCTGTGGGTATTCCCCAATTCCAGAATTCTTTGCCAAGATGTTCGGATAATAGGTCTCCGCGTTTTTGTGCGCGATATGTTTCAACACCTGCCCAGCTTGTTCCTCCACGACCTCCTACATCAATGGCAGATGCTCCTGCTTCGGATATTGCAAGAGCCTGATTATGAGCGATACCCGCGCCTGTTTCTTTTACAATTACAGGAACAGATAGCTCCTCACAGACTTTCTTTATGGCTGTAAGGCATCCTGTGGCGTCAACATTTCCTTCAGGTTGTATAGCTTCCTGGAGAAAATTCAGGTGAATGGCCATGGCATCCGCACCTATCATCTCGACTGCCCTTTCAAGTCCATCGATCCCGAATTCGTTTAGCTGTGCTGCGCCCACATTTCCATAAATGAATGCATTGGGCGCTTTATCCCTTACTACCCTGAATGAATCCTCCATGCTGGGGTCCTCGATCGCTGCTCTCTGGCTGCCCACACCGATACCTATACCAAGCTCTTCTGCTGCGCTGGCAAGTGCTGCATTCACAGCTTTAGTGTCCGGATGGCCTCCCGTCATTGATGCTATCAATATGGGTGCGCGTAATTTCTTATCCAGGAATTCGGTTTCAAGATAAAGATTATTTTTATTTATTTCCGGAAGACAATTATGAACAAGGTCTATATCATCAAAACCTGATGCCCGAAGACCCGTATTACTCTTATGCGCTTCAACATCTTTTTCAACGCATAATAATAAATGTTCTATCTTCCTTTCCGACGTACTCATTTCATATCCCTTATTAAATTCACTATATATAACTCATTTGTCTGAGATCAAGGTTCCAACATCTTCTCCATATAAAAATCTTGATACTACACCTTTCCGGGAAGCATTGAATATCCTGGAGCTTATTCCTTTATTGGCAAGTTCCAGCAGCTCCGATACTTTTCCGAGCATTCCGCCTGTCACGTCTGTTGAACCTGAACCCTTGATATTTTTTCTCATGTCAACAAAACTGTACTGCGTTATTTTTTTAATAACCGCATCATTGTTATCGAGTACTCCATCAACATCGCTTCCCGCACCGATTTGCGAAGCATTCAAAGCGATTGCAAGATGCGGGATTATCCTGTCACCTGAAAGAACCAAAGCGCCTTTGATCCTGTCCATAACCACATCTCCGTGAAGTACAGGAATAATGCCTTTTTCAATCATCACTTTTATATGCCCGACCTGGAAATCAATTATCTTCCCATTCTCCAGAAGGCATGAGCTTAAAGGATGAACTGGCAGGGCATGAGCACCTGCATTATTCAATGATTCCAAAACTTTTGAATTCAATTCTTTCACAGAAACATGGGTAAGATATGCGCCTTTTGCATCAAATCCTTCGTTCAACCTGTATTTCATGGCCTGCGGATGACCGAATGAACCTGCCCCATGAACAAGGATAAGCTGTGAATCCGAATCTTTTTTAAATGAAACGATCTCATTTGATATCCTGTCAATTTCAGCGTCTTTTGCTCTTGATATTGAACTTTTTTCAGTAATTACACTTCCACCGATCTTCAGTATGATAAGGCTCAAACCTGTAACACCCCATCAGGAGTAAAACTTGAAATAATTGCGCTACCTCCGGCTTTCTCAATCGCGTTAGCTACTTTCTCCGGAGAATCAGTAAGCGCTACCATGCATCCGCCGCCTCCGGCGCCTGTTAGTTTTGCCCCGTATGCGCCGGCATTACGTGCAGCATAAACAAGGGCGGATAATTCCATCGTGCACACGCCAAGCGCATCAAGCAATCCATGATTGACATTCATCAGTTTACCCAGATCTCTATAATTTTTTTGCATTACCATGATCTCTCCGTGTCTTGCAAATGAACCGATGATTTTGATTATAGGATCAATGAAATCAGGGTATTCTTTCTTAAGTTGGGCTACCTGTTTTACAAGTTGTGCGGTTTTTTTGGGCGAAGCGCCTTTATTGGTATTACCGATAACGATACCGCAATCAAGGAGGTCAAGCTTTTTTCTGGAAGGTATTTCAACTACCCCGCCAAAAGTCGAAACAAATGTATCAGTAGGACTTGCAGCTCCCTGCACTTTCCGTTCTATCTCATGCGCCATTTTTGCAATATTGGTTTTATCATATCCAAGGCCGCATTCGATATTGATAGCCTCAAGTGTTGCTACTGTTACCGCAGCAGATGAGCCAAGGCCTGAGCCTACAGGGATCCGGGAGGTTATTTCTATTGAAACGTCAGGAGAATCCAGTTTCTGTATAGCTGACGAAACATAAGGATGGATATGGAAATCAAGCCCTGTTGTCCCGATATTTGATGAGATCGAAATATCATTTGATCTTTTTACTGCAACGCGGGTTCGAAGTTCCACTGCGCAGGCGATCGCGGGTTCACCATATACCACGGCATGCTCACCAAACAGGTATATTTTGCCCGGGGCTGCGCATGTAGTGGTCAATAAAATTCTCCGAACCCCAAGATGCGATATGTAAATATAAGGATTGCCAATTGGTGAGAAGCTAAATAAAACAGTTCGAAGAAAATTAAAAAATAAAAGGAGTGTTTATATTAACTCCTTTTATTCCAGCGAATACTGAAATATCTCTACTTCTTATCCTCATCCACTACCTTATATTCAGCATCCGTAACTTTCTCATCCTTCTTCTCTTCCTGTTGACCTGTCTGCTGCTCACCCTGTGGTTCTTGCTGTCCCTGTTGTTGCCCCTGTTGTTGCTGAGCCTGCTGCTGGTACAATATGGTACTGATCGCGTGCATCTCTTTTGTAAGGTCTTCTATGGCTGATTTTATCCTGTTCACATCATCGCTCTTGATCGCATCCTTTATAATCTCAAGAGCTTTTTCGACTTTCTGTTTCTGGTCGCCGCTGACTTTATCCCCTAGCTCCTTAAGGGTCTTCTCTGTAGTGTATACAAGCGTATCAGCCTGGTTAAGCGTTTCCACCTTTTCTTTTCTCTGTTTGTCTTCATCAGCAAATTTCTCAGCGTCTTTTATCTTCCTGTCTATCTCATCAGAAGCCATTTTAAGGGGCGCTGTTATTGTCATCTTCTGCTCTTTACCTGTTCCAAGATCTTTTGCGGTTACATGAAGGATGCCGTTAGCATCAATATCAAAAGTAACCTCTATCTGCGGGATCCCGCGTGGTGCCGGCGGAATACCTACGAGATTGAACCTGCCAAGTGTAACGTTATCGTATGACATAGCCCTCTCCCCTTGCAGAACATGGATTTCAACGGTTGTCTGGGTATCAGCCGCTGTTGAGAATATCTGGCTCTTTCGCGTCGGGATCGTGGTGTTCCTGTCAATGAGCTTTGTCATTACATGACCCAGCGTTTCAATACCAAGCGTCAGAGGTGTAACGTCAAGAAGAAGGATGTCCTTGACTTCGCCTGCAAGCACACCTGCCTGGATAGCTGCGCCCATTGCCACGCATTCCATGGGATCAACGCCTCCTTCCACTTTCTTACCAACATAGTCCTCTACGAATTTCTGCACTATTGGCATCCTTGTAGGTCCGCCAACAAGGATGACTCTTTTAACGTCATCCTTTGTAAGTTTCGCATCCGATAATGCCTGCTCCATTGGCGCGCGGCACCTGTCTATTTCAGGACGTATAACTTCCTCAAGTTTTGAACGTGTCAGCGTCATTGTCAGGTGTTTGGGGCCGCTTGCATCCGCCGTAATGAATGGCTGGTTTATCTCGGTTGTCAGGGTTGATGAGAGCTCGATTTTTGCTTTCTCGGCTGCATCTCTCAATCTCTGGTTTGCAACCCTGTCCTTTCGAAGGTCAATGCCGTGTTCCTTCTTGAATTCCTCTGCGATGTAATCCACAAGCCTGTTATCCATATCAGTGCCGCCAAGCTGTGTATCGCCTGCTGTGGACTTGACTTCAAATACGCCGCCGCCCAGTTCCATTATTGTTACATCAAGAGTCCCTCCGCCCAGGTCAAATACCATGATCTTCTGGTCGCCTGTTTTATCAAGACCGTATGCAAGCGCCGCTGCTGTGGGTTCATTAATAATCCTTACGACCTCAAGTCCGGCTATCTCCCCGGCGTCCTTGGTTGCCTGCCTCTGGTTATCATTAAAATATGCGGGCACGGTAATTACAGCTTTTTCTACCTTATCACCAAGGAACGCCTCAGCATCCTGTTTTATTTTCTGGAGCAAAAAAGCTGAAAGCTCCTGCGGCCTGTATTCCTTACTGCGAAGATTATACTTATAATCTGTACCCATCTTTCTCTTGAACGCATACGCTGTACCTTCCGGATTTGTTACTGCCTGCCTTCTTGCAGCCTCCCCCACCAGTCTTTGCCCGTCTTTTGTGAATGCCACATATGACGGAAATGCTTTACCACCAAGGGATGTCCCCTCAGCACTCGGTATTATTACAGGTCTGTTCCCCTGCATTACTGCAGCCGCTGAATTACTTGTACCCAGATCGATTCCAATTATTTTTGCCATTATTTCACCTCATTTTCTATTTCAGTATCAGGTTCTTTTTCTGATCCTTTCCTTTTCGATACTCTGACTTTAGAATAACGAATGACTTTCCCATTTAGCATATAGCCTTTTGCAAATTCTTCGAGTATTGTATCCTCTTCCTGTTCATCCGTAAGCGTTTGCATCATCGCTTCATGCTTACGATGATCGAATTTCTCACCCAGCGCTTTGATGGGGACAAGACCGTTTTTTTCAAGGACGACTTTAAATTGCTTATATACAAGTTCCATGCCTTCGATCAATTTATCCTTATTATCAGCTTTTTTGGCATTTTCAATTCCCCGCTCAAGACTCTCAAATACATCTATGAATTCCTGTATAAGCTTTTCATTTGCATATTTTATGAATTCATCCCTCTCTTTGATATTCCTCTTTCGGAGATTATCGAATTCTGCATTCAGGCGAAGACACCTGTCTTTTTCTTCTTCGAGTTTTTTTTTTGCGATACTTAATTCTTTCTCGAGTTTTTCTTCTGTTGTTTCAGTTTCAGTTATCTCCTCTTGCGCTTCCGGGAGCTCCAATTCTGTTTCTCCACCATCCTCTTTATTATTGTTTTCACTTGTTTTCAATTATGACGACTCCATTCAGAATTAAAAAATTAAATTTCAGATTCATACAATACAACACCACTTTCCCTGAATATATTATATTAGTTTGAAATTCATTCTATATAATGTTAGTCTTCCCCCACATCAGGGGCCTGGATACCATCATAATAGTCTGCCGTATGTTCGGGTTTGACATCCATCATGCCTGTTTCTTTTGCTGTCAGGATATCGTTGATCCTCAGGATCATCACTGCCGCGTCAGTTGCCGACTTGATTTCCTGGGTCTTGACACGAAGGGGTTCAATTACACCGATTTTGAGCATGTCTGCTGCTTTCCCTGAAAAGACATTCAATCCCACGTTCTTTACGCCTTTATCATGTTTATTCCTGAGATCAACTATAATATCAATCGCATCAAGACCTGCATTTTCCGCTATGGCTTTGGGTATTTCCTCAAGCGCATCCGCATATGCCATTATCGCTAATTGCTCCCTTCCTCCATACGTTGTTGCGTATTTCCGGAGTTTTGTGGCGATCTCTATTTCCGGTGAGCCGCCGCCTGCTACGATTTTGCCATCTTCTATGACAACACCTACAACGCGCAGGGCATCATCAAGGGCTCGCTCCACTTCATCAGCAACATGTTCTGCGCCGCTGTAGATCAAAATAGATACTGCTTTTGGATTCTCGCAACCCTCTACATAGACCATCTTATAATTGCCAACGCCACGCTCTTCCACAAGAGCTGCTTTTCCAAGATCCGTTGCTTCAACGCCGTCCAGTTTTGAGACTACGCGGGCTCCTGTGGCTTTTACAAGTTTTTTAAGCTCTTCAGTGTTGCATCTTCTTACTGCGAAGATACCCTTCTTTGCAAGGTAATGCATGCCGATATCGTCTATGCCTTTTTCAGTGAATATGACGTTTGCGCCGCTTTTTGCAAACGCTTCAATTTTCTCTTCTATAAGCTTACTCTCTTCAAGCCTTGCTTCGGAAATGAGTTCCGGAGACGTTATCTTGAGCGTTGATTTCACCTGTGTCTTCTCTACTTCTATTCCGGTGTCAAGTACCGCTATCTTTGCATTCTCAACACGCTTTGGCATATTCTTATGCGCCCTTGCTTTGTCAATAACAAGCCCATGGATGAATTTTGTATCTTTTATGCTGCCGCCGCGCTGGTGTATAATATTGATATTTTCCTTTATGTTAACTTTTCCGCCTTCTTTAATCGATCTGGCAGTCTCAACACATAACCTTACAAGTGAATCAAGAGCAAGGTCTGCACTTTTTCCGGTAAGAGCTGTTCTTGCGATGTTTTCAAGCACTTCATCAGAAGCATCAATAGCGATCTCATCAAGGATCTCAAGAGCTTTTATTGACGCAAGACTGTAACCTCTTGTGATCATTGTGGGATGAACGCCCTGTTCAACAAGAGTATGGGCTTTGTTTAAAAGCTCACCTGCAAGAACGACTACGCTTGTTGTTCCATCGCCTGCCTTATCTTCCTGTGTGCGGGCAATTTCAACCATCATTTTTGCAGCCGGGTGCTTTATATCCATTTTTCGCAATATTGTGGCGCCGTCATTGGTGATTACGACATCCCCTACCGCATCAACAAGCATTTTGTCCATGCCTTTCGGGCCAAGTGTTGTTCTTACTGCATCTGCTACCGCTTTTGCTGCTGAGATATTAAACCCCAGAGCATCTTTTCCCTGTGTTCTTGTGCTGTCTCTGTCTAATATGATAATAGGCTGTCCGTTTAACTGTCCTGCCATAATGAGTTACCTCCAGAATGAAGATGTTTCTAAGTGTTTGTAGTTCTATAAATAATTTGCGTGTAAAAAGCATTGATTTTCTTGATTTTTTATGAAAGAAGAAAGAAAAATATATCAACACTGTACACGATTTCATCACTTATTTAGGAAACTTTGATCTTTGGCCTTCTTTCCTGCAGCAGGTCTATAAAATCGTCTTTATCATTGAATTTTTCAAGCTCTTTATTATCAATAACAACAGTTCCTTCAATATTCTTTGTTTTGCTCACTCCCTGGATAATTAATAGCGACTGTGTACCGGCGACTTCTGATATACTGCTCATCAGATGCGCTTTCTTCACCATGGTCCGTGAATATTCAGCTACCCCTGTCAATATCGTGGCATCTTCATCCCTTCGGGTTGAGGATTGTGATACTGCATCAAATGGCGCCTGTGAAATAGGCATGACATTAAAACCCATATCCTGCAGGATGGAGAATACATTTGAATGTTCCAGTGCCGTCTCCTGTTTTTGCGTATCCTCACGATGAAGTTTGTCAAATAAATTGACTGAAACTGTAAATCCCCGGTCCATTAATTCTTCAAGCTTGATAGCTACATCAACACTTGCTGCCATTTCCCCATCTTCATACTTGCTTATCGTTCTTCGCGAAACGCCAAGCATGGATGCAAGAGCACCAAGTGAAATGTTTTTCCTGATGCGTTCCTCTTTAAGGATATTTCCCTCAATATTTACATACAAACCGCCATGTTCAGCATATATCAGGGGCGGCAGATCATCAATAAAATAATCCTGCATTGTTTTTATGTCAAATGCGGGAACACCATACCTGAAGTATACTACACCTGTTTCCAATGAATGGTCACGGGTTTTTTCACCAATGACTATTGGATATCCATGCAGTTGTTTCGAAAGGATCTGCATTTCCCTTGTAGTTTCTTCGTTCAGGCCATCAATATTGGAAATTACTTTTATCAATAGCAATAGGTTATCTCTTCTTACTGCTATATCAAAACTTCTGGGGCGGGTGTCACAGCGTTCTGAAATGATAAAACCCGCACGTGTCAAAATGACAAAAGCCCGATTTATGAGCGACTCTTTATTCATCAAATTTTGATTGTTTCTTCATCTATATAAAAGGTTGCCAATAATTTTTATACAGGTATGTATGTGTGAGGCTTATGATTATTGGACTCGATGACACTGATTCAAGAGATGGCATGTGCACGACCTATCTTATGGCGGTGCTGATCAGTAAACTAATCCCTTACGGCAAATTGAAAGACTACCCGCTCCTGATCCGTCTTAATCCTAATATTAAATATAAAACACGAGGCAATGCAGCTTTGGCCATAGATATTGAATTTAATGACCGGAATGATTCAGAAAAAGTCAAGGAACTGGTCATCGATACAGTTGAAAGAATGGCGGTTTTTTCCGAAGAAAACACAAACCCAGGAATCGTTTTTATCGAGAATTCAACGCAGAGTATGACAAATGACCTTTCCGTATTTTCCATGCGAGCTGTTCAGGATGTATTGGAAATCCGTGAAGCAAAGGAGATATTAAGTCGCCATGATATTGCACACAAAGGATATAAGAATGAAAGAGGTTTAATTGGGGCACTCGCAGCGGCTGGTTTTGCATTATGCGGCCTTCCTGATTATACATATGAGCTTATTGCATACCGTGAACAAAAAAGCTGGGGCTCATTGCGTGAAATTGACCCCGGATCGGTATTTGCAGCAGATGCTGCAACGCATCCTGATACATGGGATACGGTTGATATAGAAAATGAGCGAATCGTGTTTGCGCCGCACTCGCCTGATCCTATTCTTTTTGGAATACGGGGAAACAGCGAAGAAGCCGTAAGACGTGCATTTTCGCTCATCAGAAGCGAACCTGTTGAAAGGCATGTTGTTTTTAAAACGAACCAGAATACTGATATGCATCTTATCAGGGCAAAAATCCAGGAGGTTAAGGAGGACCGCTCGTATATTCTTGAAGGCGTTGTCATCAAACCCCCTAAAACGATAACCGGGGGGCACATCATCGTTGAAATTTCAGAGAACGGCACATCCATTGAGTGCGCGGCCTTTGAGCCTACAAAGGGTTTCAGGCGCATTATCAGGGAACTCAGGGCAGGAGATGAGGTAAAAGTCTTCGGAAGTGTTAAAGACAGGACGCTGAACCTTGAAAAGATCAGGATCGATCGATTGAATATGCAGGAATTGCGAAATCCGGTATGTTGCGATAAACGAATGAAATCAATGGGAAAAGAACAGGGTTATAGATGCGGGAAATGTGGTTCAATTAGAAAAGAACAGGTAATAGAGACCATACAGAGAAATATTTTGCCGGGATTCTATGAAGTCCCGCCATGCGCAAGGCGGCACCTGTCAAAGCCGCTTGTAAGATTTTCTAAAGAGTTAAACTAAATTCACCGCAAAGGTCAAAGTTTAGCAGCAAAATCCTTGCGACACTTGCGTTATTTTCGGTGAGAATTCTATATTACCCCAACAGTCAAAGGACATCAACTTTAAGATCAAATATTCACTCAGTGTTGAGGCTTCTGTTCGCTCAGGACAGATGGAGGTAGCGCCGCACATTTTTTGAACACGGATGCCACGGATTTTCACAGATTTGTGCCTATTTCAATCACCGGCGGGGGCATTCTCTTGTGCCCGCTTGCCGAGATGCGTGCTGCCAGTTTATCCACTATTTCAGGCGGGAATCTGGCCTTTATCTCGGAAATATTCTTTTTTTCATCGACAAGCATGGTGAGTATCTGATCGGCCATATCATAGGACACACCCAGTTCACTTTCATCGGTTTGCCCGGGCCATAGTCCTGCGGTGGGTGTTTTTTCAATAATTCGGGTAGGAATACCCATATATTTTGACAGGCTGCGCACCTGGGTTTTATAAAGATCCCCAGTTGGCTCGATATCAACGCCACCATCGCCGTATTTTGTAAAATATCCAAGAAGCAGTTCGGTTTTATTCCCGGTACCGACCACCATGCGGCCCATGAGATTCGCATGATAGTACAGAATGCACATACGTATTCGCGCTTTCAGGTTTCCGTTAGCGGTCTTTGCCTTGCTGTCAAAAATGGGAATTGCGGATGAAAATGAAGCAAGAACAGGCGATATTTCGATTATTTTATATTCAATGCCAAGGATATTGGCGACTTCAATAGCATCATCAACATCCTGCTTTGATGAGATACCTTTTTCCGGAAGCATCAAGCCCAGTACATTTTCCTTGCCAAGGGCGGAAACTGTGAGAAATACTGTCAATGCGGAATCAATACCCCCGCTTAAACCGATAACAGCCCCCTTTGCTCCTGATCCTGTGACTCTGGAGTTTATGAAAGCAACAATTTTATCTTTTATTTCAGGATAACTTATATTTTTCATCTCTTTTTAATGAAATTTCAGCATATTAATATATTACTTTCACCCCGCTCCGGTAAGGTTTATATGCTCACAGGATAAGTTAGAATTGCCTCTCAAACACAAAAATTAAACAAGAGGCTTGAGGAAAGATATGATAGAAATAGCAAAACAGATAGAAGCCCGATTCTTGGAACTGGGCGTTAAAGTAGAGACAAGTGAAATCAATACAATGCTGGATCAATTGATCAACAAGTTCAAGGTCCCGCCTGAAGAAGCTCGTCGAAACGTAACAAATCACTTTTTAAAGAAATATAATATCCCGAAGACTGAATTTTTCACGCAGCGTGAAACGCCGCAGGTTAAAGCATCAGATATAAAAGAGGATGGAAAGTGGGTGACTCTTCGCTGCAAAGTGGTGCAGTTGTGGGAGACAAACCATGAATCTCTTTCCCAGACAGGATTGCTGGGTGATGAATCAGGAACAGTGGCATTCAAGAAATGGACAAAGGCAAACCTTCCCCAGGTCGAGGAAGGAAAAAGCTATATATTCAAGAATGTTGCAACTTCCGAATGGCAGGGGCGTTTTAGCATCAGCCTGAACAAGACTACTGAAATTATCCCTATACCTGAAGATATCAAGGTAGGAAACACTCTTGTCGAATTCCAGGGCGCGATCGTTGATATCCAGAGCGGCTCAGGCCTGATAAAGCGGTGCCCGGAATGCAAGAGGGCGCTAATAAAAGGCGCATGCGGCGAACACGGGAAGGTCGATGGAATATATGACCTGAGAGTCAAAGCTGTCATGGATAACGGGGAAAAAGTGCAGGATATCCTGATGAACAGGGAAGTGACGGAAGCTTTTACCGGCATCATCCTTGATAAAGCAAAGGAAATGGCAACAGAAGCGCTTGACCAGGCTGTTGTGCTTGATGTTATCAAGAGCAAGCTCGTGGGACGCTATTATGTTGTAACCGGAACAAAGCTTGACAGGTTCATACTCGTTAACAGTATAAAGCAGGATGTAAAACCCATAGAAGAAGACATTAAGAGGGTACTGGCAGCAACTGCAGCGCCTGTAGCACTGGAGGCGTAACATGGCTGAAAACGGATCAGGATTCGTACGTGAAATAGCGCACCGCGTATTCGCAGCAGAGCTAAAAGAATCAAACCTCCAGGCAAAGGAAGGGCAAGACCAGTATTCACCGCAATATCTTATTACCCCGACTGGCGCAAAAGCAAATCGCGTCTTCATCGTTGGCACGCTCACGGAAAAAGAAGACATCGGAACAGATTCCGAATTCTGGCGCGGGCGCATCGTTGACCCCACTGGCGCATTCTTCGTATCAGCAGGGCAGTACCAGCCCGAAGCCGCGCAGGTGCTTGCAAAGTCCGCACCCCCGGAATTCATAGCTGTTATAGGGAAACCCACGACCTTTACAACCAAAGAAGGAAATGTCCTTGTATCTATCAGGGCTGAGTCCATGCATGTGGTGGATGGCGCAACAAGGGACAGATGGGTGGTTGAGACCGCAGACCTGACCACAAAGAGGCTTGTAAAATTGCAGGGTAATGAGCCTGATGCAGTGAAGGCAAGGGAACATTATTCTACGAATGTGGAGCAGTACAAGGCGATGGTGGCAATGGCGCTGGGGTCGATGAGGGCACGGTAGGAGAAAATCCTACCTTTTTATTAAATTTATTCACATGGTGGTTCGAATAAAATGAATGATGTAGTATGTGAAAATATCACTGATGGCTTTTGCAACAAAAATGTACATCATGCAATGGTGAGAATGGGCGCAAATGAAGCTTATTTATATAAAAGTGGGCTTTTTGATCTAAAGTTTGTGTGTAACTGGAATGAAATTCCAGAAAATCAGGAACATGTTAAAAGTCTCAAAAATTATTTAATAGAAGAATTTAGCATTAAATGGGTATCTCAAGCAAAAGTAAGAAAAATTGGAAATGAATGTATTAAGATTACTCATTATGAAAATATTCTGACTCTTAGTCGAAAAAATAATGGAGTAATACAACTAAATAAAAGTTTGGAAGAAAATTTTGATGCATTTATTTGGCAATATACTGTTAATCAGAATATAGGTTTATATCAAAAAAAATACCCTGTTTTTGATAAATATGATTGCATTGAATATCTACATCAATATACACCATTTCATCTACCACAGATTGAGCATGTTTTGAAAAGCATTTTACAAAGCGATATTTTTTTTGATAAATCTACAATTAATATATTAGATATTGGTAGTGGACCAGCAACAGTATCACTTGCTTTGCTGAGACAAAATGATAAAAGAGATAAAAAAATTATTACAATTGAACCTCATGATCAATTTGATAAAATGATTTCTAGTTTTAAAGAATTAAAAACCGAAGGTATTGAAATTGTCGATAATTTGAAATATAATTTTCCAGATGATAGATTAAAAATTGACAAAAATTTTAAAATTGATTGGATAATAATTGCAAATACTATATCTTCAATTGGGTGCGGAAAATCATATAAAGATGTCAATATGATTATTAACAAATTTGTTTCCGAGAGGTTACTTAATGGAAATAACGATTCTAAGATTTTGTTGACAATTATTGAAGGAAATAAAGAAACTTTTTTTAAATCTACAAAATACTTGAAACAAATAGAAAAAATTGGTTTTCCTGATTTAAAAATTATCGAGTCGCCTGAAATGTCAAAAAACACGCAAATGAATGAAGATAAAATACTTCGTTGTAAATTTTATAAAACAAAAAAAAACATTTGTAGACCCTATGTAAATTCAAAGTCCTTGCTATTGGAGTTGAAAAAATGATGAAAATCATATCAGTTTCTCGTCGAACCGATATTCCAGCATTCTATGGAGGTTGGTTCATGAACCGATTAAAAGAAGGGTTTGCAGGTTATGTCAATCCATTCGGTGGACAAAAATATATCCTCTCTCTTAAACCAGAGGATGTTATATGCTTCGTCTTTTGGTCAAAGAATTATACGCCATTCCTCGACAATTTGAAGAGCATTGAGAACATGGGTCATAAATTCTATTTCAATTACACGATTACGGGTCTACCAAATCTTTTTGAATGCAATTTAGTAAAAAAGGAAATATCTATAGATTCCTTAAAAAAGTTGAGCAGTTTATACACACCAAAGCATATTAATTGGAGATATGATCCTATCATAATATCAGATATTACGGATTACGATTTTCATATTAAAAATTTTGAAAATATAGCTAAAGAACTAGAAGGATATGTTGAACGTTGTTATTTTAGTTATGCCATTCAGTATGGTAAAGTAAAGAGAATTTTTGAAAAATTTGAGAATGAAAATTGTTTAAAAATTATCGATCCAGATAAAAATTTGAGAATTAAGCTCGCAAATAATTTAGCAGATATCGCATCAAAGCATGGTATTAAAATGCTTACATGTTGTGACGATTTTCTCCTAAGTCAAAAAATTAGAAAAGCGCATTGTGTTGATGGAAAAATAATCGAAGAGTTATACTATAAGAATGGATTTAAATTCGGCGAAAAACCTACCAGAAAAGACTGTGGGTGCACCGATAGCGCTGATATTGGCACTTATGATACATGCCCTCATGGATGCATATATTGTTATGCAAATATCAATAAAAAAGTTGCAGATGATCGATATATGCATCACGATAAAGATGCTGCCTTTCTGGGCTATAATAAAGTTGAATCGGATAAATGGGTTGAGGATGTAAAAAGGTCACAATCAGAAAAAAATATTCTAAATATTGAAACTAAATTAAAAATCAAAAAGAAGGACTCTAACACTACATTGTTCGACTACACATGAAACACCAAACGCCTTTATAAGACAATTGAAATTTTATTTATACAATAAGAGATAAAATGGTAGACGCTGATGAAAAAACAGACCTTGAAAAAATAGTCAACGCAACATTAAATGAAATAAGCACCATCGAAGCTATATATCTATTTGGCAGCATCGCAAAAGGAAATGAGAACGAAAAAAGCGATTATGATATTGCTGTAATAGTAAGAGAATATCCCGAAAATGATTTAGATAAAATAGCCGGAATAAGATATTCCCTTCTTGGAAAAATAAAAAGACCTATTGAGATATTGCTCATTGACATGGATGACCTTGAATATTCGTCTCCCTTCCTTTATGAAATATACCATGGAAGCAGGCTTCTTTATGGCACAGATATACTGATCAGGTGCAAAAATATTGTAGAGAATATAAGACCTATCATTGCAGAAGGCAATAAAGTAGGCTATCATGTCTGATATTCATACGAGAATTAATAGATGGATGACAAAATAATGTTCAACCCTAACTTTAAATACACTCACAAAATAGTAAAAAATCTCGTGGATATAGCTTCGGCAAGAGAAATCATTCTCAATGCTTATCTTGTGCCAAAATGGGAAATAACACTCAGGAGAGATGCACTTATAAAGGCAGCGCATGCATCCACTGCAATTGAAGGAAATCCACTCACATTAGAAGAGGTTAGCCAGCTTGCACAGGGTAGAAAAATAACGGCTACAAGAAAAGCACAGTAGGAAGTGCTCAATTATCTCAGGGTTTTAGAGGATATAGAAAATTATCAGGAACAGGATAAAATAACTGAAAAAATTATCTTAAGTTTACATAAAGATATAACAAAAGACATTTTAGAAAATCCTGAGCATGAAGGCAGATACAGAGAACTTCAGGTATATGTTGGCAACAGGATAACAGGCGAAATTATTTTTATGCCCCCTTCTCCCGAAAAAGTGCCAACAATGATGGGCGAGTTCGTAGCATGGCTCAATTCAAACGACTCATCTCAACTTAATCCTGTCCTTATTGCTGGAATATCACATTACGAATTTGTAAGGATTCATCCTTTTGTAGATGGTAATGGCAGGACTGCGAGGGCGTTAGCGACCCTGATCCTTTATCTCAAGGAATTTGACATTAAGAAATTCTTTGCATTAGATGATTATTACGACAGCGACAGACTGGCATATTACCGCGTTTTAAATTCCATTGATCAGAAAACCCTTGATCTCACAGAATGGATTGAATACTTTACAGATGGCGTTCTTCTCTCCCTCACAAAAGTAAAGGAGAAGGTATTGCAGCTTTCTCTGGAAAAACATAAAAAAGATGCAAAAGGACAGTTGGCTCTTACAGAAAAACAGACTAAGGTTATTGAGCATATGATTTCAAATGGACGAATAACAAGTGGTGAAATCCAAAAGATGTTTAAAATATCACGTCCTGCAGCATACAAGGAAATTAAAAAGCTAATTGAACAAAACTTGATCGAACCAAAAGGCACTGGTAGAGCTATATATTATGTTATCAAATATGTTAACGCAAAGGTTAACGCAAAGGTTAACGCAAGGTTCTATAGACCTTGATTCATAGAGGTTGCAGGGACTGAAAAAAAGTTGATGAAAGGCATTTTATCAGTCCCTGCAGGATATAGTATGAAAGATGGAATAGGTAAAAGTAACGGTCATGCAATTATAATAGACACAATTTATGGATTACATATCATAGAAAGCCCCTCCCTGAAAGATTATAGCGATTTTCCACCACTTTTAAGCATGAAGCCTGGAATTTTTTCTTCTATGAACAAAAACGATAATAGACGACACAAGATATACATAAACACAACCAAGAACAAACATTAAACCAAAATGTAAATAAAATTGTAAAGTTGTCATTGTATCCATATCCGGGCGCATCGAAGAAAAGATGGAATACATTATCTCCAGAACAAAGAAAACCGGAAGATAAAAAGAATATACAGAAATAAAAAATATGCGTAAAATTGGATAATTATCCCCTCCATAAAGACCTATAATTATGCAAACTATTGATATTATAAGAATAGCGCCAGCTACTATGGCTTTTTCTTTATCTGCTCTAAGAAATTCGTTCAAAATGTCCATGCATAACCCTTCTTGAATTCTTTCACTTCTCCAGTCATTGAATCTATAATAAATAACGCTGTAGTAGGCAATTCTATAGCGCCAGTCTTCTCTTTGAACTCTATACTAACCTTCCAGACATCACTATCTTGTTTTGCGGAGTTAATTGAAAACTCTTCAATATTTAGCGTCATTTTTAAGTGTTCCCTGATCCTTTTCTTCATATCTTCAAAGCTCAATTTTTCTGATGCCATATTATTGCCACACTTCATATTCATATTAAAGTCTGTTCATAAAAACGTTTCATCTGCTAATCTGAGATAAAAAGAGTCAGAATAATTTTATTGCGCATATTTATTATGATAAAAGAAGTATAAGGACTATCATGAATGATCAAAGTAGCTCAAATTTCTTTTCTGCTCCAGCTATCGGTTTGATCGTAGGCAATCTTGGAGGCGGAAAAGATAAAGAAAAGGGCGGTAGTGGACTTATTGCGCCATTTGGTATCGACCTGGCATTAATGCTTGGTTGGACTTTTGGCATCTTTAAGACTTTCGGATTTACTTTTACTCCTGGTATCGCAATTGGTAGAATGGGTTTTATCGTATTCTCCGTAGGAATTCACTTTAACAGGCGTATCGGACTCGGAATTGTCATTCCGATATTCCCCATCTGGGGTTAGCCATGAGAAAAAGTGAAATTATCGCACAATATCCGGCTTCGTACAGACATCCAGTTTTTGACATATTTCGCAATCTGTCTGGCATGGTTCGATATGGATCAATATCGAAAGATTTGGGATTTTCTCCTTAATTTCCTTCTCAAGATGATCGCAGAAATCATGTGCATCTACAACATTCTGGTTTTTGGGTACGACAAGATGCAGATCCACGAATCTTTCAGCTCCGGACATTCGTGAGCGCAGGTTATGATATTCCGCATACTGGGAATAATGCTCATGGATTATTGATTTAATAGTATCCTCTTCTTTATCTGAAAGTTTCACGTCCATGATCCCTGATACTGAGCGTTTTGTCAGGTCATACGATGCTTTGAGAATAATGAGAGCCACGATTATAGCCATTAACGGGTCAAATACAGGATTACCTGTGATCTTAATTAATATAAGGCCAATTAAAACACCAATCGATGTATAAACATCTGTAGTAAGATGATATGCGTCTGCTTCAAGAGCAATTGATTCGGCTTTCTTTGCAACTTTCATTATCCTTGTTGATACATAAAAATTTATAATTGTCGAGATACCCATGATAACGATACCAATTCCAATTAAGCTCGAATCGATTTCAATTGTTTCATTACCCAGGATCTTTACGCTTGATTTATACAGTATTATTATTGCTACAACGAAAATGAGAATTGCTTCTACTGTTCCGGAAACATTTTCGAATTTGCCATGCCCGAACTTGTGTTCGTCATCAGCCGGCTGTCCTGCTTTTTTGACAGAATAATTTGCTATGACAGCAGCCAGAAGATCGATGCCCGAATGAAGGGCTTCTGACATTACGCTTATCGAACCCATGAAAAAGCCCACTGCAAGCTTTATTATAAGTAACAGGGAATTGGAATAAATCGAAAGTCTTGCTACGGATGTTATTTCTTTATGGGCTGCAAAATATTTGTTGTTTTTATCTGGCATCTATTTCTTACTTAATTGAGGTGAAAGTATAAAGGGATATCCAGAAAAAACAGATAAAATGTCAACCAAACCTTTTAATATCGAGAGCAACAAAACATATAATCATAATGCAATTGGTTAACGGAGGTTAAATTATGTGCAGTACATATACCGGATTCTCCATGATGCCTGATGATCTTGAAGAGATGAAGAAAGGAAGCTCCATGTTCTGGTGCATTTCATGCAAGAAGACTTTCATGAAGAAAGGGGCAACAGAATGCCTGAGCTGCGGATCAAAGAATATCAAGGCAAGGGCGCCGTAGTTAATAGAATTAAAATAAAATAAATATCTGAACCGTAATGTATTTCATCCCTGTGATATATCCCTGAGTGTGAACCGGATTAAAATTAAAATAAATGATTTTAACCTCGATCATTCCCTTTCATGCGGCCAGGTATTCAGGTGGGAAAAAAAGGATTGGTGGATTGGGATAGTCAAGGGAGCTATCATCAGGGCTAAACAGGAAAATCAGGAACTGATAGTCGAATCATCTCTTGATAAGGAATTAATTATCGATTATTTCAGGCTTGACGATGATCTCGAACAAATTTACGTTTTCATTAGCCGGGATGAAAAAATTACATCATTGATCAACAAATACAGAGGTCTGCGCCTTATCCGGCAGGACCCGTGGGAATGCCTTGTATCATATATGTGCTCAAGCAACAACACTATCAGGAACATCACTAATTCCATCAGGCGCATGTGTGAATGTTTCGGGAATGAGATCGAAAAAGGCTATTATTCCTTCCCCACACCAGATGCACTTTCAGATGCCAGGCTTTGCGATATGTCGCAGTGCAGGCTTGGTTTTCGTGCCCCCAGGATATTAAAATTAGCAAATATTGTGGCAAATCGCGAATTTGACCTGTACAGGATCAAGGACTTATCCTACAGGAAAGGGCGGGAAGAACTTGTGAAAATAGAAGGCGTTGGAAATAAGATCGCGGATTGCGTGCTGCTTTTTGCATTCGGGAAGCTTGAATCTTTCCCGGTGGATACGCATATCGAACAGATAATGGAAAGGTATTATGGGTCCAGTTTTAAAGGTCCGAAGAGCAAAAAGAGAGATGAAATGGCTGAATTTGCCAGGAGCTATTTTGGAAAATATTGCGGATATGCGCAGGAGTACCTGTTTATGGAGGATATAAGATAAGTCACTCTCAATAAAAAATAAACAATATCATTAGCCATTAAAAATTGAAATTATTTGTTTTTCACGCCATAAGTTATAAGCTCAATATTAACATGATGATTTTTCTTTAGCCAATCTATAGAATTTTTTAATCTCGGATCATAATCATTACAAATAATTAAACCGCGAGTCGATTCGCAAAATTCTTCTTCGATAATATCAATATAATCTATTATTTGTGCTAAGGTTTCAGATTTTGCATATTTTTTAAGTTCTACAACAATATAGTTTTTATCTTCTTTTAATAACAAATCTATATATTTATATTGTCTATCTACAACTTCAAGACTATTGTCACCTAATTTTTTTGGATTTTTATATAAAAAAGCCTCTAAATCCTCTTCAGTATGGTTTTCTTTCAAGGGAAGATTCAACTTTTTAATAGGGCAATCGTTTTCAGTGTAGTTTAATGTTTCAAATTGATTATCAATAACTAACCAATAACCGCCCCGACTAGGTTTATCGCTACAATACTCACCATTCCGATTTTTAAAATCATTTAATGATATAATTTTATTAAGTTTTTCAATTTTTTTAATTTTCAACCAAGATTTGTGAACATTTTTATTATTGTACTCTGCTTCATAGTGCATTGGGACATTTTTTAAATCAAAAGGAGGAATTGTTTTCTGACCATCATCATTACTTTTAAAATCATCAACCAGAAATCTATATTTAATACCTTTTCCTCCGGAAATATAAGTATATGCATAGAAGGTTTTTTGTTTTTTAAGTTCATCAGCTTTTATAGGAACATAAACTCCCCATTCTACAACCCCATTTTGTTTTAAATGTTTATAATGTGCACAAATTTCATCATCACTATGTACAAAAAGAATTATTGCATATTGTTTCATAATATATTTTTTATAGATTATATATTATTTAAAGATATATGTCTTACTGCATTTTCTAATGCTCATTCAGTAATTATTCAATAGTCATTTTATGCTCGCCAGATATGGGTATCCTTAAATTATAAGAAAATCAATTAAGGTTTATGATACATATCCTTGAAAATATCGATAAGTGGAAATGTGAATATAAAAAATGCGGCGCTAAATGCTGCTCAGAAGGCATCCAGCTTACAATTGAGGATATAAAAAGAATCAAAGACCTGGGATATTCACCGGAGGATTTTCTTGATTTTGATGAAAAAGAAAACATATTCAAGATCAGGGGAAAAGAAGGAAAGTGCTTTTTTAATGGTTTGAAACTTGAATGCACGATACGTAATAACGAGCCGCTTGTGTGCCGTTTGCTTCCATTTAAGATCATCGAAGTCTCATATTCCGATGAACCTTTAATGAAACTAAAACCTGTTGTGGATTGCCCCGGGGTGGGCCAGGGTAAGAAGATCGATAAAAAGAAAATCGAATCCGATGCAACATCCTTTATTCGTGAGAACCAGGAACTTATAAGGAATTTAAAGAAAAAGGGCAAGAAAGGTGTTATTGAAGCCCTATAGTTATTTTTTGGGATATCGTTGAGACTATGACCTCCCTGTTCTCCAGCGTCGCAGTAAAAACTTCAAATTCATCGATAACGATCAAATCCGAATCCATGGCATTTTTGATCGAAGCCACACCAATATTGTTCAGATCCTCAATATAAAAAAGAATTGGCTAAAACCAATTCATCGAGTTATACGCTTCGAAGCTTGTGTGAGACCTGCTTTCCCAGATCCGTCAGAGCAAATTTGGCGCCTTCGCGTGCTATGAGGTTTTTTTCGGTCAATTCTTCGATTGTTTTTTCCGCCCCCACGATCCTCACCGTCTTTGCTATGTTTTCTCCATCCATTGCGCCTTTTGAATCCAGCACTGCAAGGATCTTGCTAGCTTTATGATTGCTTGCAACGTAACCGATCAATTCTTCCATTAATTTTTCATCTCCTTTCTCCTATATTGGACTTCTTTTGAGATAACTTTATTGCATTCGAGAAACATTACAACATCGGCGGGCTAGCCCGGGTAACTCGGCGTTACCTGTAACCCGAAACCGTCGATAGCGGGGGGCGAAGCCAGAGGAAGAAGTTCTGACTATTGCATGGCCCACAGATTCTACTGTGAAACCCCGTCCTATGGGGCTGGTGTTGGTACAAGGGCTTTCCTGAAGGAAGGTTTTTGTGCCTTAGTTGCGGAAAACGGTCTAGGCCCGGAAGGGAGCAAACCAGCCGCGAACAACTATCGCTCATGGGGGCGCGGGGCGGAGGCGAGTTTGTGGTCAACCGTGCAGTGGAAGGGGCTGCGACCTGAGGTGTGCCCGCTACTTTTACAAGAAAAAAACTAATTTTAAAGTTCTACAGATTATTGCGTAATCCCCGTCACCACATCTTTCTTGAAATCAAAAACAGTAACACACTTATCGCCATAACAAATATCAAGCTTAGATGTATCATCCACTATACCAATATTTGCAACCGCGTATCCTGCTTTTTCAAAAAGGCCAATTACTTCCGCTTCATTTTCCGGTAAAGCCGTGACTATAAAACCCGTTGCCGGATGAACCTTCAACCACTGGGTAAAATCAATGCCCTCTGGCGCCTGTATTTTCCCCAGGTCAACGCGAGCCCCTTTTCTGCTTGTCTCAAGAAGCATCCCAAGTGTCCCGATAAGCCCTGGATTGCTGATATCCTTCCCTGCGGTGACAAGCTTCTTCTCACCTATTTCCCGGATCACCCTGTATTTCCTGCGCACTTCTTCCGGCTCTTTTGCAGTCGTTGTGTCAAAACTATAAGGAGAATTCGGGCCCACTTTCCCATCCAGATCGTATGCGGATATTACAACATCCCCTGCCTTTGCAGTGCCGCGTTTTATTTCACACCCTTTTTTTACCATACCAATGATGGCTACTGATAGTGAACTATATGGGGTATCGGGATGAAGATCCCCTCCAACCATCGGGACTCCGAATTTCGCTATCCCGTCCCTGATGCCCCTGAGAAGTTCCTTGCAGGCATTTTTATTATCCGAAGATAGGACATTGACCATAGCAACAGGTTTCCCGCCCATGGCAGCAATATCATTGACATTCACAAGCACAGAAGTATATCCTGCCCACCAGGGACTTGCATTTACGAGGCGACCCCATATGCCATCTGCCGCAAAAAGTATGTAATCGTCCCCGCCTATATCAATAACGGCTGCGTCATCGCCAAAATCCACCACGGAACTGGAATATTCAGAGCGGACGGTCTGGAATATATTTATTAGGTCTGCTATGGGCTTTTTTCTCGTTACGCCCTCGAATTCCCTGATTTCCTTTGCGATTTTCTGGAGGTCCATGCAGCACACAACATGCAGGATTATTAATTATAATTTTCTGTGATCCTGATATTTATGATCCTAACCATTTTATTAGGTTAACCGAAGGGTATATAGGTATGCAATAACATTTAGTTAGGTATACCTAATAATAACGGTGAAAACTATGTTAGCAAGCTTTTTAATAACATTCAGGGAAGCGCTTGAAGCAGCCCTGATAATCGGAATAATTGTGGCGTATGTCGCAAAGCTGGGACGAAAAGATCTCAACCGCTATATAAATATAGGAATTATAAGCGCTCTCGTCGCAAGTTTAGCAGTGGCTTTTTTATTCAAAGTAGTTTACGGCGAACTCCAGGGTACAGCAGAACAGCTTTTCGAGGGCGCAGCCGCTCTCACTGCAGCGATCGTGCTTACCTATATGATCTTCTGGATGGCGCAAAATTCAAAACAGATAAAAGGTGAAGTCCAGGAAAAAATAGACCTGTCCATTTCAAAGGGCCAGATGTTCGGGATAGCAGCCCTGTCGTTTATTGCAGTATTCAGGGAAGGGGTTGAGACCGTTCTCTTCCTTGGAACACTTGCGATCCAGTCTCCGACTGATACCATTGCGGGTTTCATACTTGGTCTTGCACTTGTGATCGTCCTGTCATTCATAATGTTCAAAGGGATTTACAGGCTTGACGTAAGCAGGTTCTTCAGATATACAAGCATATTGCTGATATTGTTCTCAGCAGGTCTTGTGGCAACAGCAGTTCATGAATTCAATGAAGCAGGCATAATACCGGAAATCGTAGAGCATATCTGGGATATAAACCCGCCTCTGAATCCAGATGGTTCTTATCCCCCACTTCATGAAAATGGATTGATAGGAGGAAGCTTGAAAGCCCTGATAGGTTATAATGGAAATCCCTCACTTACAGAAGTTATGGCATACATTGGTTACTGGATAATAATAGGAATTTTTGTATACAGGACTTACAAAGCAGGAACGACGGTGAAAAATGAAAGCAGATACCCCCAGGATTGAAGAATATCTTGAATCGATATACAAATTGCAACTGGAACAGCATCCGGTAAGCACATCGCGCCTTGCAGAGCACCTGAAATTATCTCCTCCATCCGTATCTGAGATGGTAAAAAAACTCGCAAATAAGGGTCTCATAAATCACACCGGAAAAGGCGTATGCCTTACAGAAGAAGGTGGAAGAATGGCCAAAAAAGTCGTTCGCAGACACCGCCTCTCCGAGCGGCTGCTTACAGATATCCTGGGTTTCAAATGGGATGAGGTTCACGAGGAAGCGTGCAGGCTTGAACATGCCATAAGCCCTGAGATGGAAGACAGGATCGCCCAGAGCCTGGGAAATCCCAAAACCTGTCCTCATGGCCATCCCATCCCGGATAAGGACGGCTCGTTCATAAAAGAAAATGTAAGGCCGCTTTCGGAATTAAAAGCCAATGAAAAGGCGATCATTGTCAATGTATTCGAAGAAGACCCGAAAATGCTCCAGTATCTTGCATCACTTGGATTGATCCCTGATATTTGTGTCCGTGTCGAGGAAGTGGCGCCGTTCGGGGGGCCATTGATAGTATGTGTTTCAGGCTCACGGTACGCGCTGGGAAGAGAAATAGCATCAAAAATAAAGGTAAAATAAGTTATCAGGATAAATAGGATAGGATAAAATAATGGCTCTTTCATGTCATAGCGCCCTCAAGGAAATAAAGGGCAGCACTGAGTTCACATTTGCACTTGCCGGAAATCCCAATGTGGGAAAATCAAGCATATTTAACCGCCTGACCGGGATGGGTGTGGTCACTGCCAACTATCCCGGAAAAACCGTGGAACTCAATCTTGCAACTACGAATTTCAAAGACCAGCGGATAGGTATAATCGACCTTCCCGGCAGCTACGCCCTTGGCGCGGTCTCGGAAGACCAGTGGGTGGCGCGAAGGGCAATCTTTGACTGTAAACCGGATGTGGCAATAATGATCCTTGATGCCACAAACCTTGCAAGGAATCTCTACATGCTTATCCAGTTCATCGATCTTGGCATACCGATCGTGGCTGCTTTGAACCTGATAGATGAAGCCGAGAAACGGAATATCCTGATCGATTCAGGGGAATTATCCCGGCTTCTTGGTATCCCTGTCGTGAAGACGATAGCCACGACAGGCAGCGGTCTTGATGAACTGATACAGCAGGCAGTGGATACTGCAAAAAATAAAACCGGGATCAGTTATTCATTGCATTATGGAGATGATATTGAAACCAATATCAAAAAACTTGAAAAAATTCTTATGCCTTATAATTTCGGGATAAATCCAAGGGCTCTTTCGATCATGCTTCTTGAAAATGATCCCGAGTTTATTGAACTTGTCGGAAAACATGAAAATGGCAAATCCATAATCGATGAAGCAAACAAGATAAGCAGGGAGATAGAAGAATTACACAGAGAGAAAACCCCATTAAGGATCGCACGTGAGCGACATGGGCTTGCAGGTTCGATAGCATCCCAGGTACAGGGGGACGTAAAACCCATACCATTGGATAAGATATGGGCTTATACCACTTCACCGCTTACCGGCATACCACTGCTTATCGGAGTTCTTGCTATAATTTTTTCCTTTCTTTTTTATGGCGGGAACTGGCTTTCCACGTTTTTCAGTGATCAATGGGCAACATATGTTTCGCCTGTCATTAATGACGCTGTTCACTATGTTTTTGGAAGCGGCATTATCGGTAAAATTCTCATATGGGGTTTTGACGATGGTATCCTTGCAGCTCTTGCTGTGGGTATACCATACGTACTTACATTCTATTTCATGCTGGCTTTTCTTGAGGATTCAGGATACCTGAACTCTGTGGCATTCCTTACAGACAGGCTGATGCATAAGTTCGGGCTTCACGGGCGCGCGATCATCCCGCTTGTTGCAGGCGCAGGCTGCAATGTACCCGCAATAATCGGTACACGCGTTTTGACCACGATGCGGGAGCGAACGATTGCAAGTACCCTTATCACCCTTATCCCATGCAGCGCGAGAACAGCCGTTATCCTTGGCGCCGTTTCCCTGTTCGTGGGATGGAAACCAGCTGTTGCAATTTATCTTATAGTATTTGCTCTTGTGTTCCTTGTGGGAGCAGGACTTAACAAAATAATGCCCGGAAAATCAACAGGGCTTGTCATGGAAATGTTCCCATTCAGGATGCCAATGATATCAAACATATTGAAAAAGACCTGGTACAGGTTCAAAGACTTCGTATTCGTGGCTTTTCCGATAGTGCTTGTAGGGTCTATGGTACTTGGCGGGCTTTATGAAACCGGATATCTATGGAAACTGGCCTCACCGCTCTCTCCTGTAGTTGAAGGATGGCTGGGTCTTCCTGCTGTTGCCGGTCTTACTTTGATCTTCGCGGTACTGCGAAAGGAACTTGCGCTCCAACTGCTTGTTACTCTTGCATTGGTCATGTACGGAGGAGGCGCAAAGAACCTCCTGCTATTCATGACACCCGCACAATTATTCGTTTACGCGCTTGTGAATACGATCTATATCCCATGCGTTGCAACTATCGCCGTACTTGGAAGGGAGCTTGGCTGGAAAAGAGCTTTTGGCATCATGGCCTTCACTATTACGCTTGCAATACTTATCGGCGGGATAGCTTCCAGGATCATAGGATATTACCACCTGTTATGAAAACACAGTGTCCTCTTTGCGGAGCCAGGTTCGATGATAAGGATAACCAGGGATGCAGGGCATGTCCGAGGTTCATGAAATGCAATCTGGTATTATGTCCTAATTGCGGTCATGAATTCCCGAAAATATCTTGAAAACTTAACAAATATAACTCGTGCTTCCCCTGTCAAAACCACCCACAAGTTCCATTTTCATCTCGTCTGCCTGCCATGTTGCACCCGGATAAACAAGATTATGGAAGAAGTGCGCCGTATTTGCAGCAATCTTTGTCGCAAGATGCTCTTCCCCGAATACTTCTTTTGTGATCTGATGGGCCATCTGCCTTACACCGCTTTCGTCCATATAGCCCAGAGTGTGCAGGTATTCATGGAGAAGGACATGGAAAGCATAAGGTTTGTAAAGCTCAAGCCTTGTCTCTTTTATTCTCTCAAGAGGGATCTTATTCATCACAATGACATTTGAACCGACCGGATAGAAAGCACCCAGAAATCCCTCAGGATGGTTTCCGAGATTGGCAAGTCCCAGCATCAGACCTCCACGGCTTTTTCTCTGGCATTCCCAGACAGCGGCTTTCACCACTTCAAATATGTCTGGCAGGCTCTTTGTGTTTTCAAGGCGGGTATTGAAGTCTTTCTTTGGTTTGAAATTTTCTGGGGTCATTTTTATTATTTTTCCTCTTTGGGATTATTCGTAATATTACGAACAATGCTAGAATGAGGGTGGAGGTTAAATAGTTTATGGTCGTGGATTCTTTTCACCTGAGTTTGAGGCGCTCGCCCTAGAATTCAGGGACAGGTGGAAAAAATGGTATCTGATAATTATATGTAGAGAGTGGATGCTCTCTGTAAGGGTGGATTAATGACGACTGGCTTTGTATCGTTCACATGCTGGGCCGCGCTGACAGAGGATGGTGGCGCCAATTAAGAGAGAGTTCATGCTGTTCTCATATGACAATAATCGTATTATGTTGCGATCCTGGTGACAATAGTATTGCAGACAATTAAGGAGGCTTGGTTTATGCAAATTTTAGAAAAATATAAATTAACTGAAAAATTAACTGAAAATAGAATTGAAATTATAATTATTATCGGTACGATTGTATTATATAATTTTTTCGGTACAAAGATGGTAAGTCTGATGCCTGATTATGTATCTCGCAGTTTCTATCTTATGATATTATTACCAGGTTTAACTTCGGCAATCGCATATACTATAGTTACAAAAAAGTTTACTAAAGCACCTGGTGTTGGAATATTAACAATTATCTTGTATCTAATTTGGTTTATAACTTTGTTATCTTTAGGATATACAATAACATAAAATAAAATTAAATAAGAGGAATAAATATGAAAGAAAAATTAAATTTTTTTAACATAAAAATATGTTCAATTGCATTTGCACTTGTATTGATTTTAACTATACCTGCATACGCCGCAACTGAACCAATAGAGATAAAAGTCAATTCTCCATCTCAAGTCATACCGGGGACTGTATTACATATTCAAGTATCGATAATAAATTCACAATTAGAGGAGATTTCAACGCCTCAAGCAACTCCTCAAGTTCAGCAGGATGAAAAGAAAGTTACAATTAATGAAATAAGTTACGATAATCCATTTCAGCTTACTGAAAAAACAACTGTTTCTCAGCAGGTTTCAACGATTTCATCTAACTCTAAACCAAAACAAGAGAAAAAAAGTGTGAATAAGAAACTTTCTCCAATTGGTAATGCACTTAAGCAAAGAGAAGAACTAAATATGGAATTTAGTAATATAATTAAAACTGAAAAACTTTCAGACGAGGAGATTAAATCATATATCAGATCAGAAGATGATTTAAAAACAAAAATAAGTGATGGAATAGATCTTATGTATATTGATGTTCCTGTTCCAAAAGATTTCCCTGAAGGTACAGCTCTGACAATTCCAGTTAATGTAGCATATTCCACAACGTCAGCATCAACACAGACTTTTTCTACAATTATATCTCTAAATGTTACTTCAAACCCCATTCCCAAGAGAGCGATTATAATAGACATCGATGGTATGAAGCGTGATGCTCTTTATAATTCTCTTAACGCTATGCCAAACATGTCGGAAATAGCTAATAACGGTGTTAGGTTTACTGACGCAACAACGGTTTTTCCTTCTATAACTTTAGCGGCACAAGCTTCAATTTTCACTGGCAATTATCCAAAAAATCATAAAATTGCTGGAAATTCATGGTTTGACAGGAGTACAGTTGAATGGCGAAAATATGGATTGTGGACCTATCTTGGAGGTGGGGAGCAAAATAGTGATTTAAGTACTAATGTAGATACAATATATGAAGCCGCAAAAAGAGACAGAAATATAGATAGCACCGTCATATTTAATCAGTTTAGTAGAGGTTCTACGCAGTGGATAACGCCTGGAGCATCAGAATATGAGGCAAATTATATTAGTCATGATTTCCCAAAAATAGATTCAAATGCGATGGAACATGCTTTGTTCCAGCTTTATTATAATGCTGACAGAAAAATTACGACAATTTATCTTCCAGGATTAGATGGATATAGTCACTGGCTTGGACCAAACGGAGTAGACCCTTATAATCAAGAATATTATTTAATACATAATGTTGATGAACAAATTGGTCGTCTTATCAATGGAGGATGTGCATTACAAAATCTTTTAGGTGTTTGTTCCATCGAATATCCCGGCTTGAAAAATAATGGTTTAATGATTGAAACAGTAATAGTTATTGTGTCAGATCATGGCCAGACTCCTGTTAAATTTGCTCCCGAATTTCGAATAACAAAAGATATACTCGAACAGAAATTATTGAGTGTAGGATATGATATTGACGATCAGGGCTTGCTTGAAGGGGGATATAATGCTGTCGCGGCATCCAACGGTGGCATGGGACAGATTTATATAGGAAACATAAGTACAAATGATTGGAATAGTGTGGGGTATTCAGATCTGGAACCAGCTTTAGTTGCATTCAAGTCTGAACCATATGTTGATGTAGTCTTATTCAGACTTACATCAAGATATTTGGTTTATACTGGTGGAATGGGAGCGGGTATGGAATCTCTGGAAACCTTTTTCGCAGGAAAAGCTGATTATGTTGATGCAGTTAATCGAATCAAAAGTTTAGATTCGGAAAGGAGTGGAGATATAATTCTATTAGCTAAAACTTCAGATGGCTATTATTTCGATGATCCGGCCGCATTTCCCACACCCGACCAACTGTTACTCGGTGAACATGGAGGTCTCAACCCGGATGAATCATACATACCATTAATTTTTTCCGGACCAACAATAAGAAAAGGCGAAACTGATCCAACGCCTGCAAGAAGCATTGACATGGCAAAGACTCTCGCAGACCTGCTTGGCTTTTCAATGTCAAAGTCTGATGGAAAAGTTTTACCTGGCTTGAGGCGTATCTCAAGCATTAAGGTCACCTCTCCCAATGGCTCGGAGAACTGGGTAAGAGGAGGATCAAGGACGATTCGATGGGATTATACCGGCGATCCAGGAGCGTATGTAATGATCGAGCTCCTGAAAGGTGGAGTTCTAAATCGGACAATCAACTCAAGCACTTCAATAGGCAGTAGCGGTTCTGGTTCCTATACCTGGCTAATTAACTCGACCCAGGCACTGGGAACGAATTATAAAATCAGGGTCACCAGCACGGCAAATCCCGCTTATAATGATACCAGCGATAAAGATTTCACGATCAGTGCTCTGACACCTAAAACTGGCGATATAAATGGGAATGGACAATTGACGCTTGTGGATGCAATATACCTGGCAAAGCATGTTGGGGGTTTTAGAGGATATGAGATAATTTATGGTGACGGTGACATAAAGGCGTATGGAAAAGATACTATTGT
>CABMCA010000001.1 GCA_902384525.1 uncultured archaeon | reverse complement strand
CCATTTGCATCTGTCATTACACTTTCAGGGGATACATTGCCGACAGCCATATCACTGCTTGTCCAGGTTATGTTGATCCCTTCCACGGGAGTACTATTTTCATCCAGTGCCGTTGCAGTGAATACCGAGGTATTTCCAATTGATAAATTGGCAGTTGGAGGTGAAACCATTATTGTTTTCAAAACGGGTGCTGGCGTTGCTGCTGTTACTGTAACTGATGCTGTTCCATTGTTAAATCCTGTCAATTCTGCAATTGCATCAATTGTACCTGCTCCTGTCGGGGTCACAGGTATGTCAACAATACCGGAAGTAGAAGTTGTTCCGCTTGTGCTAACACCTGAGCCACTCAGAGTAACTAATGCACCATTTGCGGCTGTCTTATTTGTGACATTGACGTTATTCGTTTGATCCACAGCGAAGGACACGCTGGTTAACGTGTTTGCTGTTACTGTTGTTGGATTTGGCACCACCGACAATGTAAATGTCGGAAATACGCCATGGCAAGATATACAGGTCGGAGCAATCGAACCATCATGACAACCTTGACAACCTGTTACTCCTGTATTTGAAGTTGGGTGTGCCATCTGGCCAATGCCTGCAATGTGGTTTTCAAGATTTGTTGCTGCCGATGCTGTCGATATCATTAGTGATAAGACTAGTATCCCTAAGAATAGTTTATTTATTTTATTCATGTATTTCCTCCTATTTTAGATTTATAACTCCGTAGGAATATAAATTAAAAATAGGTAGAATAACATGATGGTGATACCATGGAAAACTTCCTATTCTTTAATTTGAAACAAAACTCATAATCCCACAAGTTATATTCACTATTGATTCTTATTAATCTAACTTAAATCTTACGGTTCTTAAACTACAATAAACTCATGTAGGTTTATCGCATTCCGTTCCTGCATTTTTGATAAATTAAGATTATATAGATGATATCATATTAATTTCGTATACATTATTATTCAACAATGATTCCCGCATATCCCACAACAGCAGCGAAATCCCCCGTTGTATCGCCGCTCGTACTGTACTTGAGCAATGTTGTTTTTTTTGCACCAAGTTCCTTTGAGGCCGTAATCATTGCAGCAATTGGGCCATATCCGCAAACTGAGGCATTGCGCTCATACAATTTCCTGTAAAAACCAGGAATATCCAGTTCAAGAATTGAACTTATGAAATAAGCGTCATCCTCGCGCGCCACCTTATCCGGTTTATAATGGGAGAAATCACTTGATGCTATTATCACGATTTTTTTATTCACCTTGCGCACAGCTCCGGCAAGTTCCATCCCTACATCAAGAGCTGTTTCTTCATCCTGCATCCCCATACAGATAGGAACTATTTTGAAATCGCTGAACCTGTGCTGCAAAAAAGGAAGCTGTACTTCTATTGAATGCTCGTACTTATGAGCAGTTTCGTCAGTATCAATGATTCTTTTGGGCAATGCCTTTATGAATTCTATATCTGAGTCAACTTCACCCATGGGTGTGCTCCATTTTTCACTCGATACAGATACCGGGGAGCCATATCCTGTATGATTTGGTCCTAACAGAACAAAAGTGTCAGCCGCTGGCAGCAGTGAATATACGTAAGCTGCCGTTTTTCCTGAATAAATATAACCCGCGTGAGGAACAACGCCTCCCAAAACCTGTTTCTCACCAGCCAGTACACCTTCAAAGCATCGGCTGATCTCAAGGTCCAGGTCGTTTTTATTACGCGGGTAAAATTGCCCCGAAACTGCCGGAGCCCTCATATTCTCTTAAAGTTCTGCTTCGAAATCCGCTACTGTGTGGGTTATAGTGTCTCCTCTTTCCTCAAGGGTCTTTTTTGCAAGGAGCCAGTATATCAAAGCCAGCGCTTTCCTCCCTTTATTGTTTGTTGGAATTACAAGGTCAACATTACCTAATGAATTGTTGGTATCACACAGTCCGATGACAGGTATACCGATATTGACTGCTTCGTTCACTGCCTGCATATCTCCTGACGGGTCTGTTACCACAAGAATATCAGGTTCTATGAACTTATGTAATTTTGGGTTTGTCATTGTACCCGGGATAAACCTTCCAATCTCTGCTCTTGCGCCTATTACCTTTGCGAACATTTCCGAGGGATAATAACCATATTGTCTTGCAGATACGACCAGGATCTTTTGCGGATCATATTTTGCAAGTAATTTTGCAGCAAGTCTTATTCTTTGGTCGGTTGCCTGTATATCCAGTACATATAAGCCGTCAGTCCTGACGCGGTATACAAAGCGCATCATTTCTTTTGTTTTTTGCTGGGTACCAATATGTATCCCTGCAGTCAGATATTCGTCCTGCGGAATGATCGATTCGTAACCAGTATCCTGTTTTACATCCTGTTTTATATCAATGATATCTTCCATTTAAATCACATCTTATGAAGCCTTTTTTAATTCTTTTACTGTTCTTTTGACTGTTATAGGGATTACTCCCTGTTCTAATTCTGCCAGAGCTAAATCTATGGGTTCACCTTTATCAATATCTAACAAAACCGGTGCCCCAAGGGAGATCTGAAGCGCCCTTGCACCGATAAGTCTTGCACGCTCATATCGTGTCAGCTTTATTTCACTCACTAAATCACCTCAAAAATAACCTTAGTACCTTGACCTTAAAGTTCAATGAATTCAATTGTTTTACATTTTTTTCCCAGAGTCCCTCTGGGAGTGGTTCATGTTCTTTTCAATAGCCGTGTCCTGAGAAATGGGGTTGCTGAGATTTGAACTCAGGTCACAGCGTCCCGAACGCTATAGGATGGACCAGGCTACCCTACAACCCCTCCTTACTGATACGGTGCCAGGAGGTCCACCAACTCTACATGGGTCAGCAGCATTCGCCTGCAGCAGTATCGTTCGATTCCAAGATCAGTGAGGACTTTACCTGCGTCCTCGGTCTGAGATCGTTTCTTGTATTCATCCCATACGCTTGAGACGACTTTACCGCATGAAAAGCATCGTACCGGTATCATGTTTCACCTGTATGATTTCTGTCTTCTCTTTCTGGCTCCGCGACCACCGAATTTCTTTGGCAGTTTGTAACGGGTGTCGTTCACGAGTAGACTCCTGTCATACGTTGCCAGCGCATCTCTGAGTGCTGTGTCATTTGTCCATTCCACAAGACCTCTTGCGATAGCTGTACGAACAGCGCCTGCCTGGCCAAATATGCCGCCGCCATGGACATTTATATCAATATCGACGGTAGGGATGACATTACTTGCAAAATCAAGAGGCTCTGACATCTTAAAACGGATCAATGCTGGTTCGAGTATTTCTATAGGTTGCTTGTTTACTCTTACGCGCCCCTTTCCTTCCCTTATGGTTGCCCGGGCAATTGCGGTTTTCCTTTTTCCTGATGAATTAACGATTTTCATATATAACACCTAAAATTTTGATCCTAATCTCTTGCTCAAGTCACCAAGCACAGTATAATTACTGGTGGATAGACGTGTAATACTTGCATCATCTATGGTGATCGCTTGTTCTTTACTAAGTTCAGCCGGAACGCCGACATAAACCTTTAATAAGTTATAAGCATCTCTTCCTGAGGTTTTTGTATGCGGGATCATGCCCCTGATCGTTCTTGCCACTATCTGGTCTGGCCTTCTTGGAAAACGAGGGCCGAATTCCCGTGAACCACGAGCTACATAAGCATGGTATCGATCAAATGTAGCATCTTTCCTGCCTGAGATGATCGCTTTTTCAGCATTTATGATATTGATCTGTTCACCATTTAATATTCGCTGTGCTACTGTACTTGCCATTCTTCCCAGAATAAGATTATTTGCGTCTATTACTGTCATGTTATCACCCGATTATTCTTACCCTGGAGCCTTCCGGGTTTTTGTTCATCAGTTCTTCTATTGATAGGCATGAACCACCGGCTTCGATAATTTTGTTTCTTGCGCCTTCGCTGAAACTTACAGCTGCAACAGTTAACTGATGATTCAATTCACCAGCGCCCAGCACTTTGCCGGGTACGAGTATAAGGTCTTTTTCTTTTGTGTACCTGTTTATCCTGCTGAGATTGACTTCAGTAGCTTCTCTTGTGGGGCGTTCAAGCCTTATCGCAATATCGCGCCATAGTGGAACCTGTTTGTTCCTGGATTGTTCTTTAAGACCTGAAATAAGGTCTAGCAATCTTCCATTTGTCTTGTAATTATTTTTCATTCTTTTCCTCCGTAAGATCATTTAAGATCCGACTCATGCAAACCATTTAAGGCTTTACTGCATTCGAATTGTTTCAATTCATACGCCACAGGCCAAAACCTGCTACGGTTAATGTTGAACCAATAGTATTTGGTTCAGGTTGCCTTAATTCCTTTTTAAATACATAAACCTACCTATCCCAAGACTTAATATAACTAAAATCAATAATGCAGGTGAAGGTGACTGAATGGACGAACTCATGGAGAAAATTTTAAAACTCCAGTCTGATTATTTTAAACGCAGGCAATTACTTTTTATTCTGGATTTAATATCTATTTTTGCCATTTTTTATGCGATTTTTCTTATTTTTCAGGTTGAGTATTTCCTGGAACATTCTTCGTCATTCTCTTCCATACCAGTGAATCTTATTAGAGTTATTCCACCTATTTTTGCATTTATTATCGCTATAATAGGAGCTCTTTTACTGCATAGAAACGATCATAAAATAAAATTTAATATATTAGTTGAAGATAAATATCCTGAACTCAAAGAAAAACTCAGGACTGCTTATGATAATATTTCAGAAAAAAATGTAATCGTCGAATCGTTGAAAAGTCTGGTTTTAAGTGGCTTGACAATTGTTTCAGCCTTTTCACTTATATCTGCAAGTGTTGTAATCACAAAGATAATTTTAGTGATAATATTTATTTCCGGAGCAACGGTCATTTCATTAAATCCTAATTACAGGGTCCCGCCGGATACCATCGCTAATAATTTCAAGAATTTAACCGGTATAGGGAATGAAGAGACGAATATAACTTTCGTCGACATCACCGGACGCCCTGAGAATAGCGATGCCATTGGATCAAACGGGTCAGGGGACATTTTCGGAAAACCAAAGATCGCATCTATTGAAGGAAAGAATATTGACCTGACATTATATTCCGGATTGGATACAGGTTTTGATGTGAGGGATACAAGCCAGACAAGTAACCAGTTCATCAAATCAGCTGCATTCCCTGTTGATGTCATTGGTTCCAATGTTTCTGATGGCGGTTACAGTATGCTTATGACAAAAACAGAAACCGAAAAGATGCTTATTAATAAATATGCAGTCGAAAGGAGTAAAATATGAACGAGGTTAAAAATGAGTAATGAGACGTACGCAAGCTCGACACGGATTTTCAAGGAGCTTCTTGATGAAATAGGAAAAGTTGTCGTGGGCCAGCATGAGGCGGTTGAACATATGATGATAGCGATCCTGTGCAACAGCCATGCGCTTGTGGAGAGCAATCCCGGTCTTGCTAAAACACTTACCATCAGCACAATTTCAAAAGCGCTTGACCTGAAGTTCAACAGGATACAGTGCACGCCTGACCTTATGCCGTCAGATATTACAGGCACATATATTATAGAGGATATCGGCGGGAAGAAACAGTACAGGTTTGAACCCGGACCAGTGTTTGCCAATATCGTTCTTGCTGATGAGATAAACAGGGCATCGCCAAAGACCCAGAGCGCCCTGCTTGAAGCAATGCAGGAAAAACAGGTAACAGTAGGTAACAAGACCTACATGCTTGATAAGCCATTCTTTATACTTGCCACCCAGAACCCCATCGAGATGGAAGGTACATATCCACTCCCTGAGGCGCAGCTTGACCGATTCCTCCTTAAGATCTTAATGGACTATCCTGCATTTGAAGATGAGAACGAGATCGTTAACAGGTACACTAAAAATATTGTTCCGACAGTAAGGAGCGTAGTCTCAAAAACCGAAGTCCTTGAACTCCAGAAGCTCACGCGTGATGTTCCCATCGCAGAAGATATAAAGGTCAGGGCTATCAAGATCGTGGAGGCAACAAGGGCTAAGAGCGAACATATAGAATACGGCGCATCGCCCAGGGCTTCTATCGGTATAATACTTGCAGCAAAAGCGCGGGCGCTTATGAAAGGCAGGAATTATGTAAGCAAGGAAGATATCGATGTCATGGCATATCCGGTGCTTCGCCACCGCGTCATATTGACATTTGAGTCAGAACGCAAAGGGATGACGACAGACCAGGTGATATCAGATCTCCTTAAAAACGTGAAATAGATGATCGATACTTCGTTCTTCAAGGAGCTTGATCGCTTCTCATTCATGGTGCGTAAACGCGTATCCACTGCATACAGCGGAAGCCGGCGCTCTATACTCAAAGGCAGGGGAATGGAGCCTGTAAGCTATCGAGAATACACGCAGGGAGACGATTTCAAGACCATAGACTGGAAAGTTTACGGGCGAACTGAAAAACTTTATGTAAAAGAATTCGAGGAAGAAAAAAGCTTAACAACACACATACTGCTTGATACCAGCAAGAGCATGGATTTTCGCAACAAATTCGAATATGCCGCGATGATGGCACTTGGATTTGCATATCTTGTTACCAAGGATAATGAGAAATTCGCAGTTGCAACGTTCGGTGAAGAGATAAATATCACAAAACCCAAACGGGGCAGAAAATATCTTTCCCTTACAATTGACCTTCTTAACAGCACCCAGCTTCTTGGAAAAACACGTTTTGATTATTGCATGGAAAAATATGCAAGCGTTATAAGATCAAGGTCACTCGTCTTTATAATTTCTGATTTTATGACGGATATAGAAGCTGTCAGGAACTCAATATTCAGGCTCGGGGATAATGAACTTGTGCTTATCCAGGTGCTTGACCCGCTGGAGAAAAGCCTTGACCTTGGCGGAGAAGCAAAATTGATCGACCTTGAGACAGATGCAAAAATGGATATATATACAAGCCCCAGGCTTCGCGCCGAATACCAGAAGAGGCTGAATGACCATATCGCTAAAATAAAAGAAACCTGTATAACTGTAGGGGCTGATTTTCATACTGTCACTACAGATAAACCTGTCTTTGATTCAATATTTGAAGTTGTGAACTCCAGGGAAGCGGGGCATAAATAGGAAGGAAAAAGATATGATTCACTTTAATGAAGAAAAATTTTTTACTGCATATTAGAGGTACAAAATGGTTTTCCTTGATTCATTCTACGCAAATTCGATGCAATTCGCCAATGGTGCTGGACTTTACGCGCTTCTGTCAATTATTCCGCTTATCATAATTTATCTTCTCAGGCCAAGGGCAAAAAAAATAAAGATCCCATCGGTCATGTTCCTTCTTGACATTGAAAAGAAAAAACGCCTCAATATTTTCAGGAAATTCCTGAAAGACCCGCTATTTCTCATTCAGCTCCTTGCGCTTATTATCATTTCACTTTCAATTGCTGCGCCTTTCATTATGGCGACCGAGGAAGCAGGCGGAGGTTCAACTGTCATTATCCTTGATGGCTCAGGAAGTATGCAGGCAGACGGGAGATTTACAAAAGCAGTGACTGAAGCAAATAAATTCTTAAGCGCCAAAAATACCATCATTCTTGCCCAGAGTATTCCCTTAATGGTAATGAAAGAAGCTCCTGCAAGCAGTGCTGCGGATGCATTATCAAAACTTAAAGCTAAAGCCACAAGCGTTGACCTGTCAAGCGCCATTCTCCTGGGGCGAAGGATGCTTCCTGAAGGCGGAAGGATCGTTGTTATTTCAGATTTCATAAGCTGGGATGGTGACAGTCCCGCAATAGCAAAGAAAGTCGCAGAAGCAAGCGGCATCAAAGTTGATTTTATCACCGTAAGCGGGAGGACTGACAATATTGGTATCGTTGATGGCTGGTTTGAATCCAGGGATTATAAAGTAGTCATTAAGAACTTCAATAACGATGCACGGGACGTAAATATCGATGTTACGATAAATGATAAGAACGCAGTTAAGGATACGATCAATATCAAAGGCATGTCAAGTGAATATTTCAGCGTCAGCGACATCTCCCTTAATCCTGGAATTACGAAGATATCAATAGATTCCAATGACGCTCTTCCTGTTGATAACAACGCTTTCGTTTATATCCCGCCCTCGATGCAGCGTGATGTCTTTTATATTACGGATAATCCAAAATCGCCTTCAATTATTGCTCTTGGTCTTATTCCCAATACAAAAGTCACAAAAGCAGACCCGACAAGCATACCTTCAATGTCGGGTAATATCGTTGTAGTGAGCGCTCCCCTGCCCCAGGACGCGCTTTCAAAACTTGAAGACTATGTGAGCAGTGGAGGAACGGCTGTAATAATCGCATATCCGGGTCTTACAAATATGTCTCTCCTGCCAGTTGAGCCTGGAACACTTGGAAATAAGACATCCCTGAATATTGCCCGCCGGACAACCATAACAGATGGTATTGATATTGAGAAAACAAATGTCAATAAATATTTCAAGGCGCATCTGAAAGATAATGCGGTGGGTCTTGTTGAAAGCGGGGATAAAGAAAAATCAGCTATTCTTGCTTACTGGAA
Source organism: uncultured archaeon (assembly GCA_902384525.1). Lineage (GTDB taxonomy): Archaea > Halobacteriota > Methanosarcinia > Methanosarcinales > Methanoperedenaceae > Methanoperedens. Next base: position 10,898 of record CABMCA010000001.1, on the reverse strand, counting down.
ATTCGGAAAAGGAACAGTTATCTATTCCGGCCTTGCTGACCCGCGGGGGAATAATATTTATGATCCGCTAAATGAACAGGTGTGGAATGATCTACACACGCTTCCCGATTATCCGCTTTTCTGGAAACAGATGCTTGAATGGATAAAGGGAAGCCTTGATGTGACCGAATATAATGCAAAAACGGGGATGTTGATAAAATTCCCGGCATCGGTGAAAGTGAATACACCCACAGATAAGGTGACAACAGATACGCTGCTGCTTGATGAGGTTGGTATTTATGACGTGCCCGGAAAGAGCGTGGCTGTGAATCTGTATAATGAACGGGAATCAAACCTTGTCAGCAGCGGGCTTGCTGCTGAGGAATCAAATGTTTCAACTTCACAACAGATCGCTTATTCACCTGAAACTATCCGAAAACAAAAGAATCTTGATATTTATTTCATAATGGCTGCCATGTTCCTTGTATTTCTTGAATTGTATTACCTGCGCTGGAGGGGTGAATTGTAATGGCTCTCACGATACCCCAGTTTGAGAATCCTTATGTCCTTTTACTTATCAGCCCCCTGATCCTTGCAGGGTTGTATTATATACGGAAAGGTGTTTCGAAATGGATCATATTTTCACGGATCATCATCCTGAGTCTTCTGATTATTGCCCTTGCCTCGCCTTACTCGCTGGGCATAACTACGGTCCGTGATGATGCTCCAAGAATAACCGTGATTTCGGATAATACTTTCAGCATGGATCTGTTCAATAAAGATACCGGGAAAAATATATTTGATGCGTTACAGCCCAGAACACCCACGAAATTCAGGGAATTCGCAGGTATCAAATCACCCATAGGCGATGAGGTGATAGGAGCCTCAGAAAATAATAATTTATTACTTGTAACTGACGGGAACTCCAATTACGGAAAGGACCTTTTCGATGCCATCTCTTTTGTTTCCCAGACAGGGACAAGAGTGTTCGCAGTGAAACAAAAACCAATCCATAATGATGCAAGTGTCGAGATTGTAAGCGCCAAGAACATCATTATCGGGAATGAGAATGTGTTCAATGTTGTTGTAAGGCAGGCAGGAAGCTATATCGTCTACAAGCTTGATGTGGAAATAGATGGAAAATCAGTAATGAGCGATACATTTTCGCAGACTGAACGAGAAAAGGTAATTCCTGTTACAGGTGCATTTACAAGTCTTGGTTCGCACAAAATGAAGGCAACGATTACGCCCAGCGGCGAGGACAGGTTCCAGCTAAACAATGTGTTCTATAAATCCATATTCGTTGTGCCAAAACCAAAGTTGCTGGCAGTAACGAGCGATACAGGATCGCCTCTTTATACAATTACGAATAGTCTATATGACGTCACTACCGTGAGCTCTCTGCCATCAGATCTTTCACCCTATAAAACTGTGATAATAGATAATAAGGGAGCGAACGAGTTATCTGCTGAAAACTTACGGAATTATGTGGGAAATGGCGCCGGGCTTGTGGTTGTTGGAGGGGGATCGTCATATGATCGAGGGGCTTACAATAATTCCCCGGTTGAAGCGATACTGCCTATAATATCAAGAGCAGGAGAATTTAAAGGTGGAAGAAATGTTATTATCCTGATTGACTCATCAGGAAGCACAGGAATAGGGTCACCTTCACCAATCAGTCTTATTGATGCTAATGCCATAAGCATCATCCGGGGCATTGGACAGGATAGTCGTGTCGGTGTGGTGGCATTCAGCGGTGTAACAACACAAACCGAGATATTGCCGATGGGTTCTGAAGCAAATAAAGCAGAACTTGAGAGTTTCATAAGGGAGATCGGACCCGGAACAAGGGGAGGGGAGAACCCGACCGACCTTGATAAAGGACTCCATGCTTCTGACGAATTATTAAATTCGGTGACTGGTACAAAAGAGATAATAGTCATATCTGATGGATTAATAGATCCTAAGGGTCTTACCCAAACCAAAAATACAGTATTAGATTTAACAGCTAAAGAAACAAAAATACAATTCATTCAAATTCTTTTGCCTGCAAATGCAAAGATACCTAACGATAATTATGACATATTGGCAAAAGCTGCCAGCACTAATGTAATACTCTTATATCCAGATGAACGGGCAAGCACCTTAATAGGGGAAGCCCCGTCCGCCACACCGGCACCTGCTGAAACTCCCTCCGTAACTTACGAATATCCCCTCACGATATTAGACACCAACCATTTCATAACAAAATACATCAATATTTCAGCCTCGATAACAGGATACAATGATGTAACCCCAAAACTGGGCGCAGACCGCCTTGTAACAACTTCACGAGGAAAGCCCATCCTTACAACGTGGGGCTTCGGGCTTGGCCGGGTTGTTTCCTTCACAACAGATAACGGCGGCGGGGAGACTCTCTGGGCAAGCGAGGTTTATAGCGGTGAGAACTCGCGCCTTATCTCATCAATGATAAACTGGGCGATCGGTGACCCGCGCCCGGCAGAAGGAGATATTATTCAGGCAGAGGATATCTGGGCGGGAACGTCCGGGAGGGTCATTGTCACATCAAATAAGCAACCTCCGGTCGTGGAACTTGACGGCGCACCTCTTGATCTTTCAAGAACAGGGCCGACTACATACGAAACCACGATCAATCTTGAGACAGGGGATTTCCATGACATTTCAGGATATGGTATTGCTGTAAATTATCCTCTGGAATACAGGGAGATCGGATTTAATGATAAACTGAATGATGTCATTGCATCAAATGGCGGGCGTGTGTATAACGAAGATGAAGTCCAGGGGCTCATGTTTCTGGATATAAAGGAAAAATCTGTGCGAACTGTGAATGAGCCAAGGAGTGAAAAAGAGCCATACCTTCTTGCTGCGCTTGTGTTATTCCTGGCAGAAGTGATAATCAGGAGGCTGAAAGATTACAGGAAAGAAAGGCCAGTGATAGAGGAGAATCCTCCGAGAGCTGCACCAGTGGCTGAAACTGTTAGGGAGCAAGAGGCTGTGCAATAAGCGTCCCAAAAAATAATTCAATTTATTTGCAATCAATGGTTATTTATAAACAGAGGTAATATTAATATTAAGCGTGAGAACTAATTATGGCATTAACCGTCAAGATTGAAAAGGATTTTTCATTACAGGAAGTGAGTAACGTAATTCGCGGAGCTTTAGCTCTGGATGAACGAATCGCACAACATAAAAAATCCAAATATGCCAGGATATGTAAAAATTTTGAAACGAAATATAAAATGAGTTCGGAAATATTCATGAAACAGTTTGACTCAGGCCAGTTAGACGATAGAGATGATTTCTTCGATTGGTATGCTGCAAAAAAAGGCTTTGACACATGGATTAAGAAGCTCGATATATTATCCGGGATTAAAATATGATATTTCGAGAGTATTACTCTCAAATTGAAGCGATCATTAATGAATGTCCAATAGTTACCCACTTAACTTCTCATCAAATACAAATATCAATGGCAGTCTGAAAATGGCGACCTGATATCTCGCTGGGATAATGTTCCACATCATAAAGAAATCGAAACTTTTCCGCATCATATGCATGACGAAAATGGAGTGGCTTCATGCTCAAATATGGATCTCAAAACAGTAATTGATGTTATTATGGATAAAATCGTATGTTGATATTCGAGAAATAAAATAATTATGGTTGTGAAATAGGTCGCTATCTTCTCATGATCTTCAGGTATTTTTCAGGTGTTAATGAAAAATTCTTCGCATTATCGAAAAGGCTGTCAATGAACTCAGCCTGCTGCTTGCTCCATATCTCATTGGGAACGGTTTTGACCCATTTAGCATAAAAACGAATAAAATTTAATTTCTCCTTGAGATTTTGTTCCCTGTCAAATTTCGAATCCATAATCACCTCTTTTTACTTCAAGAATATCTATATTGATGGAACAAATTATGTTTACATTGTATTAAAAGTATAGTGTAACTCATAATGAATGAAGTTTTGCTAGAAGGGTTTTTATTTATTTAAACTATCAAGTATATCCTGATATAATTACAGTCCAAAAGGTGATATTCATTGTTTATTGATCACATCCATGCAAGAGAAATCTTAGATTCACGGGGAAATCCCACAGTAGAGGTTGACGTTTTTACAGAAAGCGGATTCGGGCGCGCAAGTGTTCCTTCCGGCGCATCAACAGGTACGAACGAGGCGCTTGAATTAAGGGACAAGGATAAGCGCTATCTTGGAAAAGGCGTCACGAAAGCTGTAGACAATGTCAATACAGAAATCCGGGAAGCACTTCTGGGAATGGATGTGCGCGACCAGCGCGAAATAGACGCAATAATGCTTGAACTTGACGGGACAGAGAATAAATCAAAGCTTGGCGCCAATGCTATTCTCGGGGTTTCACTTTCCGTGGCTCATGCCGCAGCGGATTCACTGGGTATTTCACTTTACCGCTATCTTGGCGGAACAAATGCATTCACGCTTCCTGTTCCCACGATGAACGTCATAAACGGGGGAAAACACGCGGGAAATGAACTTGCGATACAGGAATTCATGCTTCAGCCCAGCGGCGCAAAGACTTTTTCCGAAGCCCTTCGCATGGGAGCCGAGACCTATCATACCCTCGGCGCAATACTTGTGAAAAAATACGGGAATTCTGCTGTCAATGTGGGCTACGAAGGTGGTTATGCCCCGCCGCTTAAGAATACGACCGATGCACTTGATGCGCTTACGGATGCAATAGAAGTTGCAGGATATAATAAGAAAATCACAATCGGTCTTGATTCTGCTGCCACTGAGTTCTATAAGGACGGCAAATATAAAATAGATGGCAAGAAATTCTCGAGCGGGGAATTGATCGATTTCTATGCGCAGCTTGTCGATACTTACCCGATACTCTCTATCGAAGACCCATTCGAGGAAGAATCATTTGAAGCTTTTGCTGAATTGACAAAAAAATTAAAGGATACGATGATCATAGGCGACGACCTTTTCGTGACAAATGTAAAGCGGCTTGAGCAGGGAATAAAAATGAACGCGGTAAATGCGCTGCTCCTCAAGGTGAACCAGATCGGCACGCTCTCCGAGGCATTTGATGCAGCGCGGCTTGCCCAGAAGAACAAATTCAAGGTCGTTGTGAGCCACAGGTCAGCAGAAACCGAAGATACCACGATCGCTGATATTTCAGTTGCTATCGGCGCCGAGCTTATCAAGACAGGAGCGCCGGCAAGGAGCGAGAGGAATGCGAAGTATAACCAGCTGCTCAGAATTGAGGAGGAGTTGGGGAAAGCGGGGCGGTTTGTGGGGATTTGATTAATTTCTCCATTTAAATTAATTTTATGAAGGTCTTGAAGTGAGTGATTGTACTAAGGTTTTAGTAAATGCCAGAAAATTACTTATATACCAAAATAATAGTTTTGTGTGGCGTGGTGAGTTTATATCCCTATCTTCGGATATTAATTTGACTAGAGGAATGAATAAAATTTTTGCTAAAACCTACGATTTAATAAAAAAAATATTTCAGGATATTGGGAATATTGGGATTATTCTAAAACGATTAGAATGGATGCGTCAAAAAACAAGTGAAGATGAATATCTTTATCAAAATTGGCAGTCCTTCGCAAGCGTTGACATCGAACATTTTTTTGTTGAATTAAGATCAATAATGGATTATATTGCAGAAATAATTGTTTGTACCGCAAAACATCCAGAACAACTTCCAAAAAAAGATATTTCTAAAAGCCCATCATTTGAAAAAATTAGAAATTGGGCATCAAAAAATCCAGAAAATAGTACAAAGTTATTGGGAAAAGAAATTACTGAAGTGATAATTTCTTCTAACTGGTTCCCACATATTCGTTTGATAAGAGATGGATTAGTTCATGAAGGTGGCTTTGCTTTAGTTTTTTTGGAACCTAAAGAAGGAATCCTTTTTCAAGTTTATAAAGGGTTTAGAAATATAGTAAATTATAAAATGATTATGTATAACGATAATATTGCATATTTTGATAGATTTGTTGCAATATATTTTTCTCATCTTCTCCTTTTTTTAGAAAGATTCTCAAAAGCTATTCGTTCAATTCTCGAACCCAAACATATTGATTGTAAGGCGAGCAGTGGATGTTCAGAAATCATAGTTGAATGGATGGATTCTCTAATAAAACAATAGTCTATCATTTCAAGTCATAATTTCAGGTTGCAATAAAATACAAGCTGTTTATAAACTAAATTATTCACCATAATCAACAATCGTCTAACAAAAACCCAAATAATCCTCGACACTCATCGAAGCATATATAAGTAAACACGCCAAAATAATATATTATGCTCGAACAATCAATCCGTTCATGGAATCCCTGGTGGGCGCAAAAGATGCCTCCATCCCTCACAGGCATCAGGAGGGACATCACAGGAGACATCATCAAAAGCCTCGGCACTCCACACATAAAGGACATAATAGGGGTCAGGCGCTGCGGCAAGACCACAATTCTCTATCAAGTGGCAGAGCATCTGATTTCTCAGGAAGTGAAGGCAAAGAACATCATGTTCCTGAACTTCGATGACCCCTCGATAAACGCTGCCACATTTCCCGAACTCCAGAAGGAGATATTTAAAATAAACCCGGATACATCCCACATATTCCTTGATGAGATACAGCAAAAGGCAGGATGGGAACGCTGGGTAAGAACGCTTTACGACACAAAAAAATTCCAGAGGATATTCATTTCAGGTTCATCTGCAAGCCTGCTTTCACAGGATATGGGAAGAGTACTGACAGGCAGGCATATAACCTTTGCAGCATTGCCTTTTTCCTTCAGGGAATATCTCAGGAAGAGAGGATGGGAGGATTTCGCGCCAGAATATCTCACATATAACAAAGACAAACTCCTCCATTACCTTGGCGCATATCTTGAAGCCGGTGGTTTTCCTGAAACAGCAGGTCTTGACGATTTCGGGCGAAAACAGGTGCTCACTATGCTTTACAATGATATTCTTGCAAGGGATATTTCTTCAAGATACGGTGCAACCTTTGAGATCACTGATAGGATATGCAGGTTCATGCTGACAAATCCCGGCGCGCAATACTCAGGTAACAGCGTGGCGAAAGCTACTGGCACTGCTGTGGAGACGGCTGAGAAGTATATCGGATACCTGAAAGAGTCCCTTTTGATACATGACCTTCCCATTTTTTCATTTAAATTAAAAACACAGTTCAAGCAGAATAAAAAAACATACCCCGTGGATACGGGCATCAGGAATGCCGTTTGTCTGCGTTTTTCCAATGACACAGGAAGGCTTGCAGAAACTGTTGTTTTCCTTGAAATAAAGCGGCGAAATGATGAAGTTTACTACTGGAAAAGCAATGATGGGTATGAAGTTGATTTTGTGGTAAAATCAGGGCAAAAGATCACAGAACTTATTCAGGTGGCATGGGATGTAAGTGATGAGGCTGTGCAAATGCGCGAAGAACGCGCACTCTGGTATGCTATGGAGGAACTTGAAGTCGATTCCGGGATTATTATAACAGAGGATTACGAGAGAAGTCTTGAAAAAAATGGAAAGATCATAAATTATTTGCCCATGTGGGAGTGGCTTTTAAAGTGAATGTCAAGTTCCGACACATATTCTCTCAACCTTGCATGATCTGGAAGTACAATATCTGCATTCTTCAATAATTCCGGTTCCACATATGTCGGGATCGCTATACAGAACAAGCCCGCCCTTTTTGCAGATTCAACACCCAGGGGCGCATTTTCGATAACGATACATTCATCTTTTCGGACTTTTAGCATTTCAACAGCTTTTAAATAAGACATAGGGGATGGCTTTCCTTCTTTAACATCATTTCCAGTCACCATTACAGAAAACGTATCAGGGAAAAACCGCCCGATTAACTCTTTGACAACTGCTTTATCAGAACCGGATACTACCGCAAGAGCATATTTGTTTTTTAATATGTCGATCAATTCATATATTCCTTCAAAAACAGTCGCCTTATTGATTTTTGAAAATATCTCTTTTTTTTCCTCTGCAAGTTTGTAAAAGTCCTCAGGTTCAGGTATCCTGCCTGCTTTTTCAAATACCAGCCTGATTATTCCAATATGGTTTGAACCCTCCATCTTATAGATATCATCCCTTTGGATCTTGATTCCCACATTGGCAAAAACAGCTATCCATGCATCTGCATGATAGGGCATAGAATCAACAAGCACACCATCCATATCAAAAATTACTGCTTTTAACATTATTCCTTAATATCCCGTACGTTCAATGACAACATTTGACGTCCCGCTTTGTACATACTTCCATTAGCTTTATATTTTTCCTCTTTTTGTTTTTGTTTTGTTATGTGCCTTAATTAAACAAAAAGCAATGCTTGACCTGAAAGAGGGAATTTAATATTAAGGATTATGCAATAATTTTTATAGTTGTATGTAGAATATAAGTGTACGCTGAGGGATAATTTAAAATGTTAATTGTTACATGTGTAAAACAGGTACCGGATACTACCCAGGTAAAAGTTGACCCGGTCACCGGTACCTTGATAAGAGAGGGGGTACCGTTCATAATAAATCCGTTTGATACCTATGCCCTGGAAGAAAGTCTCAGGCTTAAAGAAAAATACGGGTTTCGCGTAGCAGTTATTTCCATGGGGCCCCCTAATACTGAAGTTACACTGCGAAAAGCCCTTTCCCTGGGAGCTGATGAGGTAATACTTTTAAGCTACAGGGCTTTTGGCGGAGCAGATACCCTTGCAACCAGTATGGTTCTTGCCGAAGCCATCAGGAAGCTTGGTAAGAAGGACGAAGTGGCAATGGTAATTTGCGGCAGGCAGACCATTGATGGGGACACAGCACAAGTCGGGCCTGGTATTGCAACCCGCTTAGGTTATTCACAATTGACCCTGGTAGACCATATTGAAAATGTGGATTTGAAGACAAAAAAAATAAGAGTCAGGCGCAAGCTGGAAGGCAGACACGAACTGGTTGAAGCCCCCCTTCCTTCAATGATCGCGGTGCTCCGGGAAATAAACCGTCCGCGTTATCCAAAAGTGCCTATGCGCCTTTTTGCACAGGATGCTCCTGTGACATTATGGAATAACAAAGAGATGGGATTAAGGGAAGATACTATCGGCCTTAAGGGTTCTGCTACACAGGTACGAAAGATCTTTTCACCCCATAGAGAGAAAGGGGAGATAATCGGGGACGGGGTCAAAGATTCACAGGCTTCTGCCAGATTATTGGTTGAAAGGCTTAGAGAAAAGAATATCCTGAATTTATAGGAACATGAATTAAATACAGTAGAGGCACAAGTTTATGGAAGAAGAGAAAAAGATACGCAAACCACGCGGCATAGCTAAACTTATCCCTGGAAAATGCATCGCATGCGGAGCGCGTTGCCAGACCGCCTGCCCCGAAGATGCCATAGAAATGAATGATAAAGGCGAGCCTGTCATTAATATAGAAAAGTGTATTGCCTGTCGCAAATGTGTCAAGGTTTGCCCTGCAGAGGCCCTTGAGATTTTTTATACCCCGGAGGAACAGAAGATCCTTGATCAGATAGCTGCATCTGCAAAGGGAACTGAAACAAAAGAAGCAAGTATCGAAGAAGCAGCAGCAACAGCCCAGATCAAAGAATACAGGGGGGTATGGGTCTTTGTGGAACATACCGAAGGTGATCCTGCTACCGTTTCATGGGAATTGCTGGGCGCTGGCGCGAAGTTAGCTAAAACCCTGGGCGTTGAACTTTGCTCCATAGTAATCGGCGATAAAGTGGAGCATCTGTGCCAGGAGTCTTTTGCGTATGGTGCTTCCCGTGTTTATTTACTGGATGCTCCTGTATTTCATTATTATCGGACTGAGACTTATAATAAGGCAATCTGTTACCTGGTAAAAAAGTACAAACCTGAGATATTACTTATGGGCGCAACAGGTCTTGGAAGAGACCTTGCAGGGGCAGTTGCAACAAAATTAAATACGGGCCTGACCGCGGATTGTACGGGTCTTGATGTCGATGAAAAAGGTTTTTTGCTGCAAACACGTCCGGCTTTTGGCGGCAATATAATGGCAACGATCTTTACTGAACGGACAAGGCCGCAAATGTCTACGGTACGACCACATGTGATGCCGTTACCCTGTAAGGATACATCGCACAGGGGTGAGATAGTCCGCGAATTTTTTGCGATCAAAGAAGATGATGTTGCTGTCAAGGTACTGGAAGTTATCAAAGACCAGAGAGCTGAATGTGACCTGGCGGCAGCAGATGTTATAGTTTCAGGAGGCAGAGGCATGCAGGGAAAAGAAAATTTCGGGATGTTACAGCAGCTTGCTGATGAGCTTGGCGGCGTAGTTGGTTGTTCGCGCGCTGTGGTGGAAGCGGGCTGGATGGGCGCAGAACGCCAGGTTGGACAAACAGGCAAAACCGTAAGACCTAAAATTTATATCGCATGCGGCATCAGCGGCGCTATCCAGCACCTCGTGGGGATGCAAAATTCGGATGTCATAATCGCTATCAACCAGGATAAAAACGCCCCGATTTTTGAGGTTGCAACCTATGGTATCGTGGGTGATGTATTCCAGGTAGTTCCGGCTATTATCAATTATATCAGAGATTTACGAACGGGCAAGATATGTTCCATACCAGGATCAGAAAATATTACCGGGGAGGAGTAATTTATGTTGATTAACATCAGTACAATTGTTTTTGCAGCCGCTATAGCGCTTTTTTTCTGGAGTTGCTACAGGCGGTTTCGCCTCCTTTTGCTTGGCAGGCCAGAAAACCGTTTTAGCAATATCGGTAAGCGTATAGGGGGTGTGCTGTATTACGCCTTTGGGCAACGGTGTACTGTTTCCCACGGATACCGTTTTGGCTGGAACCATCTTTTTCTTTTCTGGTCTTTCATGATACTATTGATAGCCAAT